>JARFQM010000032.1 GCA_029287755.1 Desulfofustis sp.
CCACTACTATGTGCTGATCCTTGATAAGGAAATACAAGGGATAGGGGGCTCCTGTTTCAGCAGGAGGTTTTATTTTTGGGATGAATTCCATAAATTGCCGTCTTCCACATTTGTGCTACGCTCACGTTAACAAGCGGAGACTAGTGCAAAACTAGGATTTTCTTTCAAAATCACGGCTTGCGAGAAATTTTTCCAGAACCGTGTGGTGGTTATTCAGAGGATAATAGTGCGAGCATAACGCAGAGTTTGGGCGAAAAGATCGTTTTGCAAATGGCTCAGGGACTTATTTGAATCCTGCTGATGATACATGCCTGGCATGATCCGGATCTGTTTCTGGCCGCATCGGTGAGTGAAAACACGCCAATGATATCTTCGGTCTTCGAATCCTTGACAAAGAGCCGATGGACGTCGGAGAAAATCATGCTGCGGATTGCTTCTTCGAGCATATCATCTTCCCTGCAGCTGCGGATGGGCACTGACATCACTTCGGTGGCAGGGGTGTCCAGGGGAACGCCGTGATTGTAAGCGAGAATTAAGTCTGTCTTGGAAATTACTCCCACGCCGCGACCGGTGTCGTCCACCACCAGGATTGCCCCGATGTGATGCAGGGCAAGCTCCTCGAGGACTTGCTCCAGAAGATAATCTGCGGCAACGCTTTTTATTTCCCTGGTCATGCAGCCGCCGATCAAAGACCGCTCGCCGTGCTCAGCTTTTGAACCATTCGCAGGCCTGAATATGCTTTTGGGGCAGCGGGAGCAGAGTTCGTACAACAAGCCTACGATGTCCGGGTAGGCCAAGGCACCGACGACCGCGTCATTGTCCGGGTCTTTGACATAGAGTCGGTAAATCTGGTTGTCCTTCATTCGGCCAAGCGCCTCTTCCAGCGGGTCGTCAAGGTGGCAGAACAGCGGGGGGCTGGTCATGATATATTCCAGGGGGGAGTCGAGGGGCAGGGACGCATAGTAGGCGCCGGCGATGTTGGTCTTGGATACCACTCCGACCGGGTGCCGGCTCTCATCCATGACTATGAGGCCGCCGATTTTATGCTTGATCAGGGTACTGATCGCACTGGAAATGGTCGACTCCTTACTCAGCCGGTTAATCCTGCGCCTCATGGCACTGGCAACGATCTTGCCGCTGAGCGTGGTGGCAATCGATGGGCTCATGCCGGGGTGCTGTCATCGGTGAAGCGATCCAGCACATCGTAGAAAAGATCAGATATGTAGACGATGCCAAGGATATTGCCATCTTCCACCACCGGGAGACGACGAATATGCTGCTCGATCATGATATCGAGTATGACAAACTTATGAGTATCCGGACCTATGGTGACAACCTCCTGGCTCATGATATCCCCGACCCTGATCGACTCGGCCTTCTTACAGCTCAGGTCGATGATATCGGCAATTTCAATATCATCCATCTTGCCCCAGAGGTGCACATGCTTGGGTCTCATGAACAGCAGGATATCAAACATGGAGAGCATGCCGACCAGATTGCCCTGGTCGTCCAGCACCATCATGCCGAATATTCTGCGTCCTTCCTCGCTGCTGGCCTGTCTGAACAGCTTGACCGCCTCACTGATCGGGGTCTGGGGGGAGACGGTATGAAACCCTGTAACCATAATATCTCGGGCAAGTATTTTCATGAAGCCAGTGTACCTGTTTGCTCCGAGTTCTGCCAGAATACTCCTGGCAGGCACCAGAAAAACTTCGCTCTGAGCGATTCATTTTTGCCTGCCTGGGCAGAGCAGCTTGGCCGCCGGTAACACTCGTGAATATTCTACTGTGAAGTGCTTCGCGCAGAGAATAAATGGACCCTGTTCACCTGCGCGTGAAAGGTCGACTCGCCGCGATACTCGCCACTGATGGTGTGAAGTATTCTTCTCTTCTGGCCAACGATCAGCTGGGCGGCTATGACCGCTTCGTCCATGGTGCATCTTCGCGTAATTCTTTTTGACTTTTCCGCTTTCCGGAGGGATAATTACATCGAACCTGAACGTTACCCTAACAGCCAATAGGGAGGTAAGGTTTGAAAAAACTTGGCTACCCAACCCGATGCGCCGCGGTGAGTCCCTGTGTGAGCACCTCTGTTTGTCTGATGCATTCTTGCAGGTATGTAAATTTCAATCTGTCTGAGGTGAGTTTTCATTTGCAGTCAGGGGCTGTCTTGACCAGACGGCTGATTCAGAAAATATTGTAGTCACAGCGGGTTGGAGTTAAAGCGTTCCGATTACGTTTGGGTTTATATCCCTCCTGGGTAAGGGGTCGCCATGGTGGCGGCCCCTCTCTTTATCATTTGTCTAGTTCAAATACCTGGTTATTTTAGGCTATAACCAACTACAAAACATTCAGCCCGATGTATACTGAGTCTGTTCAGACCTGTTCCGGGCTGAGATAACCGGGGGGAGAGCAATGACTGAACCCAAATCTAAAAACCGTACCCGCTGGCCGATTATAGTCGGCGGAATCATTGCCGTTGCCGTTATCTGTGTGGCCCTCCTGCCCACGGTGTTGTCGAGCCAATGGGGTAAAGGGCGGGTGCTGGGCATGGCGGCTCCCCGCCTGCCGGGCGAGATTCAGGTCGACAGCTGGTCCTTGAGCTGGTTCGGCAGCCAGCGGATTGGCGGGATACGCTATGCAGATCAGAGTTCCGGCCTGCAGGCCGACACCGCCGAGGTAACCGTCGCCAAAGGGCTGGCGTCCTTTCTGCTGGACAGGGGTGATCTGGGAACAGTGACCATAGTCAGGCCGGATATTCGCATCCTGCTGCCCGAGCCGCCTCCGGAGGAGGGCGGTTCCGAGCCCGAACCCAGGCCGCAAAGCAGCCCGCCCGGCAGGGATACGCCTGAAGTATCGGAAAAGGGTGCTCAGCCTGGCCAAGAACCGCTGGCGCTTCCGCCGGTCAGCGGCCGTCTGCTGGTTGAAGAAGGGAAAATTGCCGTCCTCAGGACCGGCAAAGAAGCCGAACCTGTCGCCGTCGATATCAATCTGCAGGTCGACATTGCCTCTCTGGCTGACGATATCACCTACTCGCTTGCCCTGACCTCCCCTGACGGTGCGGGCAGTATCTCGGGGAAAGGTAAGGTGAAGCTGCAGGGGAGCAATA
>JARFQM010000105.1 GCA_029287755.1 Desulfofustis sp.
CGTGATCTGGCGTCAGCAGGGGCAATTTGAGGAGGACCTGCTGCAGCTCCCAGAGAACATGCCGATCGGCCCTGAGGATACGCGGGAGCTGATCGGCCGCCTGCATGAACTCCCCGGAGAGAGCCGCCATTTTCTGCTGCCCACGGCGCTGTTAAGCGCGACTCAGAGATTTGCCTCGACCCGCAATATCCAGGATGCCGCCACCGCGGTCCGGACCGCTTGTGATACCCACGGCGACCGGCTCGACTCGGAGCTATCCATCATCCGTTACGTCGCCTGGGCGATCCCCTCGGTCGGTTTCATCGGCACAGTCCGCGGTATCGGCTCGGCCCTTTCCCAGGCACACCGTGCTGTAGAGGGCGATATCACCGGCGTTACGCAGAGTCTCGGAGTCGCTTTCAACTCGACGTTTATCGCCCTGGTCTTAAGTATCATACTGATGTTTTTTATCCACCAGCTCCAACTGCGGCAGGAGCGGCTGATTCTTGACGCCGACAGCTACTGTCAACAGAACCTGATCAACAAGCTGCGAACCAAACCGTTGCCGTAAGGTTGCCCCGTGCCCAGAACCAGGCGAAGTACATCCGAGTTCAACCTGTCGTTCCTCGACATCATGTGCTGTGGCTTTGGCGCCGTCGTCTTGCTGGTGATGTTGCTGAATGGCGACATGCTCACGACCAGGAAGGAGATCGTCGCCGACCTCCGCAGTGAAGTCACCCGCATGGAACGCGAGGTCCGTGCCGGAGAAGAATTCCTGGTCACCCTGCAGAACAGCATGGTCGAAACCGAGGAGGAGATCGTCAGGACCGAGGGTTTGTCAAGCCAAGTCATCGCCCGGATCGAGCAAACCAAGGTTGAGCTGGCCACACTGCAGGGAAAAAGCCAGGCTACGAAAAAGCATATCAAGGATTTGCAGTCCGATCTGATCAACCTCGATGAGAAGGTCAGCCGGATCGGCGCGGACCAGCAAACGGAGCTGACCAAAGGCGCGCAGGTCCGTGAATTCATCGGCCAGGGAGACCGACAGTACCTGACCGGGCTGCGCCTCGGCGGCAAGCGGGTTCTGCTTCTGGTCGACAGTTCGGCCAGCATGCTTGATGAAACGATCGTCAACATCATCATCCGCCGCAACCTCGATGAACGGTCCCGCCGGGACGCGCCAAAATGGAAACGCACCGTCAGGACGGTTGAATGGCTCGTCGCCAACCTGCCGCAAGACAGTGCCCTGCAGATTTACACCTTTAACACCAAAACCGTTCCGGTCGTGACCGACCTGCAGGGAAAGTGGGTTGCCAGCACTGACACGAACAACGTCAACCGCATGCTTGCGGCCCTCAACCAGACGATTCCGCAAGGCGGGACCAGCCTGTTCAATGCCTTCTCTGCAGCCGCCCGCATGGGACCGCGCCCCGACAACATCCTCTTGCTGACCGACGGTCTGCCGACCCAGGGCGAACGCAAGTCGAACCAAACGACGATTTCGGGAGGCGAGCGGCTGAGCCTGTTTTACCAGGCGGTGAAGAAGCTGCCAAGTTCTGTGCCGGTCAACACCATCCTTTTCCCCATGGAAGGCGATCCGATGGCCGCCGTCTCCTTCTGGCAACTGGCAATCGACACCAAGGGCTCTTTCCTGACGCCGACGAGGGACTGGCCATGAGAAGACGACGTCGCCAGTTCGTGGTTTTCAGCCTCTCCTTCCTCGACGTGATCTCCTGTGGCTTCGGGGCCATCATCCTGTTGCTGGTCATTTCGAAGATCTCAGAACCCCGGGTTATTGAGCAAACTAACACCGACCTCTCCGGACTGGTGGTCAGACTCGAGGAGGAACTTCACGAGATCCGCGGTGAAACCCAGATCCTCAACCGCCACCTGATCGCAAGACAGGAACAGCTTTCCGAGCACAAGGAGAAACTGGCTCGTCTTCAAGGTGCCCTGACCAATATCGAGGGTCAGTATCGCCTCGACAGCAGGTCTTCCGATGCCCAGAGGGTCATCACAGAGGAACTGGAAAGTGCCAAGCAGCAACTGACCGACGAGATGCGACGCCTGAATTCCGCGTACCAGAGGCCGCAAGAGGATGCCGTGATCGGCGGCGTCCCGGTAGACAGTGAATACATCATCTTCGTCATCGACACCTCCGGCAGCATGCAGCGCTTCGCCTGGCCGCTGGTCCGCCAGAAGATGAAGGAGGTCCTCGACATTTACCCGCGAGTCAAGGGAGTGCAGGTGCTCAACGACATGGGCGACTACATGTTCTCCCAGTATGCCGGAAACTGGATTCCGGACTCGAATGCCCGTCGTCGAGCGATTCTGGAGCGCCTCAGCAGCTGGGCCCCCTTCTCCAACTCCAGCCCGGTCGAGGGGATTACCAAGGCAATCGGGCGCTTTTACGCGTCGGACAAGAAGATCAGCCTCTACGTTTTTGGTGACGACTTTTCCGGCGGGCTCATGCAGAACGTGGTCGACACCATAAGGCAAAAGAATGCGGCAGGCAGCGGCAAGGACAGCCGGGTTCGCATTCACACTGTCGGTTTCCCGGTGCTCCTGGCCCAGCCTGGGGCAGGACAGAACGCTGCCCGCTTTGCCGCCCTGATGCGCCGGCTGGCAGAGGACAACAACGGCAGCTTTGTCGGGTTGCCCGGCCTGAGGTAACCCTGATCAAGACACAGCACCGGGCAAGACGTTGTCCCGGACCACACGATGGGATAAGATGGTGACGTAACGGACAAGTGAACTAATTTTCAGGGGAGCCGCATGAAAACAATTGGCATTATAATACTGGTTCTGGTCCTGGCTCTCGCCGGCTGTTCCACTGCGAGGCGACCGGTCCTCTATCCCAACGCCCACCTGAACAGTGTCGGGCAGCAACAGGCTGAAGCGGACATCAACGCGTGCATGCGTGCGGCCGAAGCCAGCGGGGCAAATGCCAACAGAAACGAGGACGTCGCCAAAAAAACAGCCAAGGCCGGAGCGGTTGGAGCCTCTACGGGAGCGGTCGTCGGGGCGATTTCTTCAAGCACCAGCGCAGGACGCGGGGCTGCGATCGGTGGCGCCGGGGCCGCGACAGCAACCCTGGTCGGCGGCGCGTTTGACGCCTCGGAGCCGACCTCAATATATAAACGCTTCGTAGACCAATGCCTGCATGACAAAGGCTACCAGCCGATCGGTTGGCGATAGCCCCGGCAACGCCACACCGCAACAGTCCTTGCCTCAGTAATCTATCCCCGGCTGGGGTTCGATGTCCTTGCGGTAGGCGTGCTTGATTTCACAGACTTCACTGACCGTGTCGGCCAGCTCCACGAGGTCAGGATGGGCATCGCGCCCGGTCAGCACCATATGCATCAGTTCCGGCTTGCTTCTTACCAACCCCAGGACCTGGTCGAGATCGACCAGCTTAAGTTTCAGGGCATTGTTGATTTCATCCAGTATGACAATGTCGTAATCACCACTCTCGATCTTTCCCATGGCCAGATCAATCGCCGCCTGGGCAGCGGCACGATGCTCTTCCCGGCTGTAGGGATTGCCCTGGATCCCGCAGAACCCCATGCCGGTGGTATGCAGTTCCACCCGCTCGCCAAGCAGCTTGACACCATCCCATTCGCCGGAGTAGATGTCCCCCTTCATGAACTGGATGATGCAGACCTTCATACCGTAGCCGCTGGCCCTGAGCACCATGCCCATGGCACTGGTGGTCTTGCCCTTGCCATTGCCGGTGATCACGACCACCAGGCCATGGGGCTTTTTCGGTACCAGCTTGTCCACTTTGACCGGTGTGAGCTGTATTGTCATCTTGATTCCCCTGATCAGTTGAATATATTCGTTATTTTAACTCTAATTCATCGACAGTATACTTGTTTCGTCTCAATTCTTAAAAAACTATTTGGGCCGACAGAATATAAAGTAAGACTCGGGTCGCATTGTTGCCTGCCCGGGTATTGATCATACGGGGCGCGGGATAATTAAGTATGGTGTCCCGAAATTTACAATGATACCCTTCTCCGGGAATTTTAACGAACTGAGGACTGTATGAGCAACGTCACACCCTACCTGGGTTTTCTCACGGTGAGCCTGATGATCGCACTGTCTCCCGGGTCCAGCTGGGCATATACCATATCAACCACGCTC
>JARFQM010000126.1 GCA_029287755.1 Desulfofustis sp.
TGAATGGTCTCGTGGGCTCGGAGATGTGTATAAGAGACAGGGATGAAGATGAATGCGTAAACAGCCCCACTTTTGCGATTCTGCATGAATATCGAGGCATACTGCCGCTCTATCACATGGATTTCTACCGCCTGGGATCGAGCGAGGATGTGGTTGCCCTGGGATTGGAAGAATATATTTATGGCGACGGTCTGGCTTTGATCGAGTGGTATGAGCGGGCTGAGGATGTAATGCCGGAATCGGCACTGGTGGTTCTTCTTTCCCATATCGATGAAACATCCAGGGAAATTTCGCTGCACAGCGATGATCCTCGCTGGCTGAACAAGATCAAGGAACTGGCGGCGACGTGCGGCTAAGTTCTTAATTATTCGTCCTTTTCCGGCCCCTGCTTGTGTAAATTCTTTTCGAGATTAGATTGAATGAGGCTTTCGGCAGCTTGTTCATTAATTCACCATTCCAACAGAAACAGCACCAGGAATATTCCATGAGAAATAGTGTCATCAGTTTTGCAGATTGTCCCAAAACGTTTACCCGGGATCAGGATAAAGCGCTTACCCCTGAACAGACGATCGACAATTTCTACCAGCGCCTTGAAGGGTTCGATATCAAGATTCTCAGCGAAGTCAAAAGAATTGACAATGGCCGCCTGGACATTCCCGTCTATTTCAGCGTCTGTACGGATGAAGCCAGATCTCTGACGGGAACTAAAAAACAGATGGGCAAAGGGGCCTCCCCGATCCAGTCAAAGGCTTCGGCTTGCATGGAGTTGGCAGAGAGGTTTTCATTTTTTGCCTTCAAGGCCGGGGAGGAAAATTTTGTCCGGGGAGACTACACCAGCCTCAGGGAGCAGGGGTATCCCTTGATGGACAGCTCCTACCTGCTCAAATCGGTGGAAGACGATTCTTTAACAGGCGAAGAACTTGAGCTGCTGCTCGAAGACATCCCGATGCAATGGACCTGGGCTACCAATATCAGTCGCGGAGACCAGTTGCTCATTCCCTTTTCCTGGTTCTATGCGATCAACGAATTCAACGGACCGTCAGCAGGCAATACGGTTGAGGAGGCCGCGCTCCAAGGTATCAGTGAGATAGTAGAGAGGCATGTCTGCTCGCTTATCAACCAGCATCAGATAGCGACCCCGGCGATAGACAAAACAACCATCAAAGACCCTGTTGCCCGGGAACTGCTCGACAAATTCGAACAGAACGGTATCGAGCTCTATCTCAATGATTTCAGCCTCAATACAGGCCTGTGCAGTGTCGGGGCCTTGGCCATCGACCGCTCAACTTTTCCGGAACTCAGCGAGATAGTCTACACCGCCGGCACAACTCCGGGACCGGATAAGGCGATAATACGGGCAGTCACGGAGGTGGCCCAGTTGGCCGGTGATTTTAACACGGGGGCCAACTATGTTGCCTCGGGCCTGCCCAAACCGCTGACCATGGAGGAGGTGCGCTATCTTACCGAAAGCGGCAAGAGCATCGCCGTGTCTCAGATGAACGATCTCGGCGACGACAATATGAAGGTCGAACTGGAGCGCTGTATAGAGGCTTTGCGCGCTATCGACATGGAAATTTTCATGATTGATGTGAGCCATCCCCGTTTGCAGATTCCCGCTCTTTACACCATCGTCCCCGGCGCCCATTTCAGAGAGCGTTCCCGGCGCTGTGACGCCGGCCTTTTCGCCGCCAAGCTGCTCAATGAACTGGTTGATGACCCATGGCTCTTTACAGCAAAGCTCCAGGAGATGGAACAGCTGCTCCCCGAGTCTTACTATCTTTCCTTTTACCGGGGGATCAGCCTTTTAAACAGGGGCAGCTGCGCAGAGGCATTGGATTTGTTCGACCTGGCCTTGAACCAGGCTCCGGAAAAAGAAGACCTGCCCTACATCTATTCCTATAAGGGTAACTGCCTCAAAGATCTGCAGCGCTACGATGAGGCCATAGAAGTTTTGCACCGCGGCTGCCAGGAAGATGACGAGCGTGAGGATCTGCACAATCTGCTGGGTTTCTGTTATTTCAAAAAAGAAGAATACCAGACAGCGATTACCCACTTTGAGCGGGCGGTGCATCTCAACCCGGCCTCGGCAATGGATTACGCCAATCTCGGGGTAAACCATAACCGGCTTGGAAACAGTGAGGAGGCCATCCGTTACTTCACCCTGGCCTTGACTCTGGATCCGGCAATCGACTTTGCCCGGACCCAGTTGGACGAACTTTCCCGCCAACAGGAAAATTAACCAAGATGGGTAAAACGGCCATACTGGCAGCTACTGCCGCAGGCCGCGACTTGGCCCAGCGTCTCGGCAGGGAGTTGCCTGAGAGCGAGTTTGTGGACTACCGGCACGGCATCAGGAAGGCTCTCGAGCAGGTCTGGCGCTCTTACGACAGCATCGTCTGTGTGATGGCGGCGGGCATAGTCGTCCGCTGCCTAAGCGGTTTGTGCCGGAGTAAACTGAGCGATCCCTGCATCGTGGTTGTCGATGAAGCAGGGCGACACGCGATAAGTCTTCTCTCCGGCCATATCGGCGGAGGTAACCGTCTGGCCGAAAAAGTTGCCGAAATCTGCGGAGGAACCGCGGTAATTACCACCGCTTCAGACGTCTCGGGTCATACCGCGGTGGATCTCTGGGCAGTGGAGGAAAATCTTTGCGTGGTGAATCCGGAAAGACTCGCGGAGATTTCTGCTCTACTTCTGCACAAAGGGGATTTGCTCATCTACCAGCAGCACGGGTTTATAAAAACTCTACCGGCTGATTTCCGCCCATGTACAAATCGGCAGGATGCTGATATAGTCATTGCCCTGACTACGAAGCCGACGGCAGGACTGCAGTTGATTCCGCGGATAAGATATATCGGCTTCGGCTGCAGAAGAGGGGCCACGGTCGATGAATTCAAACGTGCGGTGGCCGACCTGGCAGAAGAGGACGGACTTGATCTCAGGAGTGTTGGCGGAGCGTCCAGCATTGACCTGAAAAGCGACGAAGCAGGCCTGCTCGAACTCGGAAATCAATTGAACTGGCCGCTGCGATTCTTCAGCAGGGAACAGATCAGTTCGGTGGCTGGTCCATCAAAATCAGAGATTGTGCACCGGAAAATTGGTGTGTTCGGTGTCTGCGAGTCGGCGGCCATGCTGGCTGCAGCGGATCGAGGACGTAAGGGAAGGCTGATCATAAAGAAAAGGAAATGGGAACGCATAACTGCAGCGGTAGCAGAAACGGAATATTGAGCGTCGTGGGCACCGGACCAGGGAGCTTGGATTATCTGATACCGGCGGCCCGCAAGGAGTTGGAAAGGGCCGATGTGGTGGTCGGCTACCGTACCTATCTTGATCTGATTGGCGAGCTCATAGAGGGCAAGGAAACCTTTTCTTCGGCGATGATGCAGGAAGTTGATCGGGTCGGCCAGGCCATCGATATGGCAGAGCAGGGCAAGCATGTTGCCCTTGTATCAGGGGGAGATCCAGGCATCTATGCCATGGCCGGATTGGTGTACGAGGTGGCCGGGCTGCGAGACAGCAAGGTGGAAATCAGGGTGGTGGCCGGCATCGCTGCGCTGAACAGCTGTGCCGAGCGTCTCGGGGCTCCGCTCATGCACGATTTCGCCACCATCAGCCTTTCCGATTTACTCACCCCCTGGGAACTCATAGAGAAGAGGATTCGAGCAGCGGCAGAGGCCGATTTCGTGCTGGTGATCTACAATCCGAGATCAAAAAAACGTGACTGGCAACTGGCCAGGGCCCTCGAGATAATCGGCGGTGTGCGCGCCTCCACCACCCCGGTCGGCATGGTTCGAGGGGCGACCAGGGAGCATGAGCTGGTCACTGTTGCCACTCTCGAGTCATTCAATCCTGCCGATGCCGATATGCAGACTACGGTCATTGTCGGTAATTCAGCAACCTTCATCAGGGACGGCAAGATGATAACGCCCCGGGGCTACGGCGATAAGTATAAGCTGACCTGAGACGGTGGAAATCTATCTTCTGAGACACGGACACACTCCACAGCCCGGCACCTATACAGGGAGCACCGATGTCGAACTCTCCATAGAGGGTACCCGGCACGTTTCCAACCTTTCCCCATTGTTTGACCAGCTCGATTTTGATTGTTGTTTCTGCAGCCCCCTCAGCCGCTGCAGGCAGACTGCTTCCCTGTTGGCAATTGATGCGGAACTCATTTTCGACGACTGTCTCAGGGAAATCGATTTTGGCGCCTGGGAAGGGCTCAGCTTCGCCGAGGTGCAAGCGAACTATCCCGAGCAGCTCGACAAATGGGCGCGTGAGGGCGAGGATTTTACATTTCCCGGAGGCGAGACGATCCGGACTTTTAATGCTCGGATTAGTGGGTGGTTCGACAAATTGCTGACAAAAAAATTCAATCGTGTTTTGATCGTAGCCCACGGAGGAGTAATACGAGCCGGTATCAGCCATTTACTTGGTATCGATCATCCCCGCGCCTTCGTATTCAACCCGAAAGAAGCGCGGGTGTCGAAGATCAGCGTAATAGACGGCTACGGAAATCTCGAATTTTTTAACTGCAGTGGATGACGGCAGAGCATGGGAAAATCAATCCTGGTCACCGGGGGAGCGAGAAGCGGGAAGAGCGATTTTGCTCTTCAGCGCGCTGAACAATTGAGCGGCACGCATTGTTTTATCGCCACCTGCCCGGTTGTCGACAAGGAGATGGCCGAGCGGGTCGAAAAACATAGACGGGAGCGTAATGGATCACTTTGGAATACGGTCGAGGAACCGCTGGCAGTCGCAGAGCTGATAGCCTTAAACGACTATGACGTCTACCTGGTTGATTGTCTCACCCTGTGGATCAACAATCTTCTGGCTGACTGCGCTGCCAAGCGGATAGACTGCGATGAACGCCTTGTTGCCTTACAGGTGACCCGTCTCCTTCACACGGTCGGTGCCGCCGATGGGACGGTCATTTTCGTAACCAACGAGGTCGGCATGGGAATCGTACCGGAAAATGCGCTCGCCAGACGCTACCGCGACTTGGTCGGCCTCTGCAACAGGCTTATCGGGGCTGCTGCTGAAGAGGTGGTTCTGGTCAGCTGCGGCCTGCCATTATATCTTAAATAGCAATTTCAAAGGACTACACCGATGAATCTTCTTGAACAGACCTGCCGGGAGATCTTTCCCCAGGATAACGACGCCAGAAGCCAGGCCAGAGCCCGTCTGGAACAACTCACCATGCCGCATTGGGCGCTTGGCGATATCATGGACCTCGCTGTCGACCTGGCCGGCATGTCAAAATCCATAGAGCCTGCAGTTGAAAAGAAGATAATCGTTACCATGGCCGGTGATCATGGAGTGGTGGCCGAGGGTGTGAGCAAATTTCCCGCCGAAGTCACCCCGCAGATGGTCTACAATATCGCTTCCGGCGGAGCGGGCATCAACGCCCTGGCTCGCCAGGCCGGTGCCGATGTGATCGTTGTCGATATCGGGGTAAATGCAGATTTTCCTGATTTGTCTGGAGCGGAGCGCTTCATATCCAGGAAAATAGCGCCCGGCACCAACAATATTGCGGCAGGACCGGCAATGAGTATTGCCAATGCGAGAAAAGCGGTTGAAACGGGCATCCGCCTGGCGCTTGATCTGGCAGAATCCTACGATGTCTTCGGTACTGGTGAAATGGGTATCGGCAATACCACTCCAAGCAGCGCCATTGCCGCCGTTGTCACAGGAAAACCCGTGCGGGAATTGACTGGGCGGGGAACGGGACTCGATGATGAGCAATTGGGCAAGAAAATTGCGATTATCGAGAAGGTTCTTGAAATAAATAAACCTGATCCCCAAAATGGGCTCGATATCCTGGCGAAAATCGGCGGATACGAAATTGGCGGGATCGCCGGACTGATACTTGGTGCAGCCGCCCGCCGGAAGCCTGTGGTGGTAGACGGCTTCATCTCCACCGCCGGCGCCCTGATAGCCTTTAAGCTGGAACCGTTCGTGAGAGACTATATTATCTGTTCCCATCGCTCGGTTGAGCCCGGTCACAAATACATGCAGGAGACGCTGGGGTGCACCAGGCCGCTGCTGGATCTCAACTTCAGGCTCGGCGAGGGGACCGGTGCTGCCCTGGCCATGAATATTGTCGAAGCGGCCCGCCGGGTGCTCACCGATGTCGCCACCTTTGAAGAGGCGGCAGTTGCCCAGGCTGATAAGTAGAAGAGAAGGCAGGTTCGATGGCAAATACATGAGTGATTTACAGACAGCACTCCACCACCCGCTGCGCTCATTTTCTGCGGCCCTCAGGTTTCTTACCATTTTCCCCGGTGTTGGCGCAGCCGGTGATGAGCAGGACTATTTTGGCGCCGCCTGCTTTTACTTCACCGTCGTCGGTCTCGTTGCCGGCTGTTTCGTTGCCCTCTGCGCCTCAATTCTTCAGGTTCTTGCCTCGCCGCTGGTCACCGCGGTGGCACTAGCCATACTACTCTCTTCGGTTTCCGGTTTTCTGCACATGGATGGGCTCGCGGATACGGCTGACGGTTTCCTCAGTTCAAGAACCCGTGAGCGCACCCTGGAGATCATGAAAGACAGCCGCATCGGCGTCATGGGAGCCGCCGTCGTCTGCTCACTTCTGCTGTTGAAGTCCGCAGCCATCTTTTCCCTGGCCTCAGAAGACCTGGCGGGGGGACTCATCTGTGCCGCAGCGGCGGGGAGAACAGCCATGGTAACAGCCATGTATTTTCTGCCCTATGCTCGGCCTGAAGGCGGTTTGGGGCAGCTCTTCACGTCCGGCAGCAACACGTATGCAGCGTCATTGATCTCCATTCTCCTGCTGCTGCTCATAGTCGTTTTCATTTTGCCCGGGAAATTGCTTGTTATTATTTGTTCTTTTCTCCTGGTGCTGATAATCTTCTCGGCCTGGTGCTTGAAAAAAATTGCTGGATTTACCGGGGATACCATCGGCTGTCTCTGCGAGATAATGGAGACCGGGATTCTTCTTGCGGTGGGACTCACTCTCTAATCTTTTCCTTGCCACGGAGCCTGGTTTGACTGAGCCAATATCCATCGCTGACTTGACCAAGTTTGAGCACGGCGGCAATGTCCACAAATTTGGGACTGAAGCCGCTGCAGGCAGGGAATTTCTCGATTTCAGCGCCAACCTCAACCCTCTTGGTCCTCCTCCGTGGCTCCGCTCCCTGATAAACCGAGATCTGCATCTGATTTCCCACTATCCTGATCCACATTGTGAAGCACTGGTTGAGACAATCTCAGATTGTTATCAGGTGGATCGCGACATGATCGTGCCGGCCAACGGTACCACTGAACTGCTCTATATGCTGCCTTCGATAGTGGTGCGCAGGAAGGTGCTGATCCCGGTGCCCTGCTACGTGGATTACATAAAGGTCTTTGAAGCACACGGTTGCGACGTCCAGCTCATTATGCCTGAATCTGAAGATTTGTTGGCACCGCAGATAGATCTTCTGGAAGGTGAACTTAACGGGGGAGAGACGGTAATATTCGGTAATCCGGTAAACCCGATCGGATCGTTGATCCAAGACGATCAGGTTGTCGCCCTTGCCAAGAGGAACCCGGAGACTCTGTTTATCGTCGATGAAGCCTTCCACGACTTTGTCTCACCTCACACCACGGTGGGAGGGAAGGCGGTCAATATCATCACCCTCAACTCGCTCACCAAATTTTTCTCCATTCCAGGTCTGCGTGCCGGATTTGGCATCTTTCCAAAGGAGTACCTGCAGCGCCTCGAACTGCTGCTGCCGCCCTGGTCGGTAAACGTCCTCTCCCAGAAAGTGGCGGCACAGTGCCTCCAGGACGAGGATTATTGCCGCCGCACCATTTCGGCATGTTCTGAGCTGCGTAATGAGCTGCAACAGCAGCTGGCAGCATTCGCTCAACTTACGGTGTTTGACTCCCTGGCCAATTATCTGCTTGTTAAGCTCGGTGACGGCCTCAGTGCGGAAAAACTTTATCGTCAATTGTTGCAGAGAGGGATAGTAATCAGGCGCTGCGGCAACTATCAGGGGCTGGGGGACAGCTATATCAGGGTCGCCGTCAGAGCCCGGACCGACAATGGTCGACTGGTCCAGGCACTCGACGAGGTGTTCAACTCATCGACCAGGAGTCCAAAAACAGTTGTTCGCAGGGCCCGGACCATCATGTTTCAGGGCACCTCCTCCAATGCCGGCAAGTCAATACTGTCTGCGGCTCTGTGCCGGATACTGGTGCAGGACGGGTACCGGGTGTGTCCGTTCAAAGCCCAGAACATGTCTCTCAATTCCCATGTCACCGCCGACGGTGGTGAGATGGGAAGGGCGCAGGTAGTCCAGGCTCAGGCGGCTCAAGTCGAGCCCGATTGGAGGATGAACCCGGTGCTTTTGAAACCGAACAGCGATACGGGCAGTCAGGTGATCGTCAACGGCAGACCGGTCAGGAACATGAATGTCCGGCAGTACCACGCTTTCAAGGATGAAGCCTGGAAAGCCGCGAAGGCAAGTTTCGACGAGTTGAGGATGGAATATGAGGTAATTGTCCTCGAGGGCGCCGGCTCACCCGGGGAGGTCAATCTCAAACGCCATGACTTTGTGAATATGAAGATGGCACGCCATGCGGGCGCCCCGGTGCTCCTGGTGGGAGATATCGACCGGGGAGGTGTCTATGCTTCGTTTGCCGGCATCATGGATGTGCTTGAAGAGTGGGAGCGAAACCTGGTTGCCGGTTTCGTGGTCAACAAGTTCAGGGGTGACCAGTCGCTTCTCGAGGATGCCCATCGTTTCGTTGCCGACCACACGGGCAAAGAGGTGCTGGGCGTGGTTCCCTATATGGCCGACCTGTCGATTCCCCAGGAGGATTCGGTTTCCCTCCGGGAAGGGTTTTACCGGGACTGGGGAACCGGTGCCGACCAGGTCGAGATTGCGGTTATCGATATTCCCCACATATCCAATTTTACCGATATCGATCCGCTTTATCACGAGGCCGATGTAAATATCCGATTCGTCTCCGACAAACATCTTATCGGCAGACCTGATGCACTTATCCTGCCCGGCTCGAAAAATGTTGCCGGCGATCTTCACTATCTCCGGGAGCGGGGGATGGATGAGGCCATCCTTGACTATGCCCGTCAAGGCGGCACAGTGGTGGGTGTCTGCGGCGGCTACCAGATGCTTGGCAGGGAACTCAGAGACCCTCACCGCATCGAAACCAGCGCTGAAACCATGGCTGGGCTTGGACTGCTCGAAGTCGATACTGTGCTGGCTCAAGAAAAAACTTTGGTCAAGCAACAGGGAACTCACCTCGAATCCGGTGAAAGAATTGTCGGTTATGAAATCCATCATGGTAAAACCAGCACCAATCTGCGGCCGGTCCTGCAGTTCGACGACGGTCAAACCTGTGGGTGCAGCAGCGCCGACAATCGAATATGGGGGGCCTACCTGCACGGCATATTTGATAAAGACAGGTTCAGGCGCTGGTTCATAGACCGGCTTCGGGTGAATAAGAAGCTGTCCCCGAAAGGTGATGAGGGAACCAGCTACAACGTTGATAAAAGCTTGGATGAACTCGCCGACCTGATCAGATCAAGCGTCGACATTGAAAAAATTTATGGGCTGATGAACCTTGAGAGCTGAGTTCACCCTCTACGTTCAGCTACTGATTGCGCTGGTCGCCGATTACGGGCTCGGGGATCCCCGCTTCCTGCCCCATCCGGTGAGGTTCATCGGCCAGCTCTGCGTCTTCTATGAGAGTTTCACCAGGGAAAGTCTAACCTGGCTGTCCATGAAGAGCAGAGGCGTCATCGCCTTTTTCCTTGTCCTGCTGACGACCATGGCGGCTTTGGCAGTATTCTTCCTGGCACTGCTGCACATAGCGGAGGGAGCCGCTTTATTGGGGGCCCTGCTGGTATGCTTTTTCTGTATCGCCGCCGGTGATCTGGTCGCGCACAGCAACAGCGTCTACGCTCACCTGATATCAGCCGATATGGGTGGTGCTCGCCAGGCCGTTGCCCTGATGGTCGGCAGAGATACGGCTGCACTTGATGAGGGAGGCGTCTGTCGGGCCTGCGTCGAGTCGGTCAGTGAGAATATGGTTGACGGCATAACCGCCCCTCTGTTCTGGATCTTCAGTGGAGCGATTGGTGGAGCTTTTTCCCAGCTTAACCCACTCATAGGCGGCGCCTGCGGCGCCATGGCTTACAAAGCGATCAATACGATGGATTCGATGTACGGCTATAAAAATACACAGTATCTCGAGTTTGGCTGGGGCGCCGCGCGAGTGGACGACCTTGCCAATTTTATTCCAGCCCGGTTGAGCGGCCTGTGCCTGATCGGAGCGGCGTATCTGCTCAGCTTCGACGGCAGAAATGCTGCTAGAATATATAAAAGAGACCGCTTGAGAAGCAGCAGCCCCAACAGCGGTCACAGTGAAGCAGCGGTTGCCGGGGCCCTGAACATAGAGCTTGGCGGTCCGTCTCTTTACTTCGGCCGGGTCACGTGCAAGGAGTATATTGGCGAAGGGCTGGGGCGGGTAGAACCGGGTGACATCAAAAAGGCGAACAGGCTTGTTATTGTCGCTTCGCTTATTTTCTTTGGCCTTTGCTGCATACTCCATCTGTTCCTGGCGACGGTTCTTCGATGAGCATCATACCTGCATTTATAGTTGGCGCACCCAGAAGCGGCAGTGGTAAAACCACTCTGACCATGGGGATCGTGGCGGCCCTGGTGAAGCGGGGATTGAAGGTGCAATGCTTCAAATGCGGTCCCGATTTCATCGACCCGACCCTGCACCGGGCGATTACCTCGAAAGACTCATATAATCTTGATTTAAAAATGATGGGGCCTGATTGTTGCCGGCGAACATTTACAGAAAAAAGCCGGGGGGCCGATGTCGTCGTGGTCGAGGGAGTCATGGGGCTGTTCGATGGAGGTGAGGCCAGCACCGCTGCCCTGGCTAAAGTGTTGGATCTGCCCGTCCTGCTGATTGTCGATGCGGGTTCGGCAGCTGAAAGTGCGGCCGCGATGGTGCTCGGATTTCAGAAATATGATCCGCAACTCACCATCGGAAAGGTGATATTCAACAACATAGGCTCACCCAGACACCGCCAGCTGATCGAGGCTGCGGTTTCAACCCGCTGCGACCTCGATTATGTCGGTTTTTTCGGCCGTGATCGCACCTATCATATACCGGGGCGTCATCTTGGCTTGCACATGGGCAGCGAGCAGCCGCTCAGCGACGAGGGGCTCAAAGGGTTGCTCGAAGCGGTGGAGAGAGAACTCGAT
>JARFQM010000260.1 GCA_029287755.1 Desulfofustis sp.
ATCTTTATGGAATTTATTTAATTATTTTCAGTAAGTTAGACGAAATCCAGAGAAACCTGACAAAATACCTGACAATCGTATGAGGAAATAAAAACCGGTATTCCTCATATTTAATATTTAATATCAATTAGTTAGACAAAATGAGGAAGGGGTGGGCGCAGGATGCGCCCTGCCAGGGCGCTTATCTGCTTTTTTGGAATGCGTTTAAGAAAAAACGGGAGAGGCCAGCGCTACCGGCGCTTCTCCCGTAATTGAGATGGCGTACTATGAGCCTTTTGATCCCCATCGTGAACAAAAAGCTGGCGGAGGGGTTGAGCCGTTGAGCAACCAGCGCAGTAAACAACGCTGCTTGAAGGGATGATGCGGGCCTATCTACAGCGTCAGTGGCCTGATCCGTGACCCTCGGTAGTCCCACTCTCCCCGGTCAAGCGGGCATATCCCCGGACCCCGATATGACAGGACGTGCATCTGGTCTCGTAGGTAAAGGCGGTGGAGCCGTCGTGGCAGGCGCCGCAGTAGTTGCCTTCGTCCATTGACGCATGATTGAAGTCTTCATTTTCCTGGGCAGCACCGGCTTCCATGCTGAACAGTTCATTGTGGCAGGATTCACAGTCCATGCCCATATCCTCAGAGTGGTTGTCATGACTGAAGAGGACCGCTTTCACCGGTTTGGTCCAGACAACCGGCTCTTCCGGAGAGAGGTGACACGAACCGCAATAGGATGTGGTGGAAAAGGCCATACTGTCATCGTGACAGGCGCCGCAATAGTTGCCTTCGTCCATTGCGGCATGATTGAAGTCATCATACTCCTCAGCCGCACCGGACTCCATTTCAAACAAATCGTCATGGCAGTCATCACAAGACAGGTCCGCAGCCAGGGTGTGCTCCTTGTGACTGAATTGCACCGACTTCATCGGCCTGGTCCAGACTATCGGGGCCTCTGGACCATAAGTGTCCTCATCGTACGGTTCCTCCTGTTCGGCGGGCTGGTTTGAAGCCCAGATGATCACGGCGCTCAACAGGACGAAACTTATTAGACCGAGCACTGCAAAAAAATTCTTCATTACACTCTCCGCTCTCTCAGAACAATGACACCTAAAGGTAAATACTGTTTACCATCTTTGCCGATCAGGCCATCAGGCATTGGTGTAAAACACGTTGGGCAGGGCCCCCGCTTCGGGCCTCAGTACCCAGACAATTTTTGCAGGTTCGTGGACGAGTTGATAGACCCTGCTCTTGACGTTGGCCAGATCGCCGAACACCCTTACATCGGCAGGGCAGATATCGGAGCAGGCAGTATTCTTCTTTCCTTTGGACAAACGCGCCTCCCAGCAGAAGTCGCACTTATCCACCGCCCTGGTCTCCTCGTCGAAATAGCGGGCGTTGTAAGGGCAGGCTGCCATACAGGTCTTACAGCCGATACAGCGGCTGTTCTTCATAACGATGATGCCTGTGGTTTTGTCTTTCCAGGTGGCCGTGGTCGGGCATACCCTGACGCAGGGGGGCCGATTGCACTGATTGCAGAGAACCGGCATGAAGATGGTCTCTTGTCCCCCATCGACGATATCTCTGCGCCGTTCGAGAATGGTGGTGCGGAAGCCGTATTCTGGAACATTGTTGGTCTCGACACACGCTTCCTTGCAAAGTTCACAACCAATGCAGAGATGTTCACGAAGTACCATTGCGTAATGGGGATTATACGGATATTTGCCCCGTTCGGGTACGACCCCTTCGGCCAGCGCATTGGTCACTGAGGTAAGTGACAACACCTTGCCGCCGAGATAGACGCCGGTCACCGCCAACCCTATTTTCAGCAGATTGCGTCGCTCTCGGGAAGGCAGACTGTGTGGGCTCTCAGATTTGGTTTTTTCGATTTTTGCAATTTTCATATCTTACTCTCACGCTGGATTATGGAATACCACACGCCTGCCTTTCAGCTCAGGGGTGCCAGCATTGGCCGACTGCTCAAACGAGAAAAACCGGTGCACCATGAAAACGGGCAGCCGGCAGTTTGTTCGGCCATCAGCAATGCAGGACAAAAATACCCGAAAATACCCGCCACCGAAAGTACTACAAATGTCCATTTTGTAAGCAAGTGCGTACAGTTAATCTAATTAATTGATTAGTTAAACAGCATATGCACAGAACGTAGCAGAGTGAGCCACCGCTGTCAAGAAATTTAGTCGACCCGCTGCTATCCGCTTCCCCACCCTCTTTCTCGCGACTAAAATTCACCCGGCCAACACCGAACTGGCGCGTACTCACTAAAAACGATATAATTGGGGAGTTTATACCAGGCTTCACGGGGCAACCAGCAGGTTCCCCATGGGTCTCCGCAACAACCAAAAGCTCAAGCTGTCTATGAAGAGAGAAGAATCTGCACCGCTGGCGATCTTCGGCATCAGGATCAAGACTATCATCACCCTGCTGCTGTTCATCGCTATTGTGCTGGCAGCAGTGAACCGCAAGGAATTAGCGTCCCTGGTGACCAGTCTGAAAAACGCTGCGCAGCAGGAAACTGAGATCTCACCCGGAAAAGGCAACAAGACTGAAGAGAATCATCTGGTTGTCGACCAGGAAATGCTCTCAAAAGCTATGCAGGAAGTCCAGGTGCAGAAAGTGATGGAGTTCGAGGCCGGGGACTCGACCATCCCTACCGATCGATTTTTCTACGTGGTTGAACTGGTGAGCGGTGGAGATTTGGAAGGAATTGAACTGACCATCGAACCGGATGCAGTGATACTGGTGTCCGAAGGCGGGACCGAGACAACCATCGAGCGAACCATGGTGAGCAAGATTCATCGCTTCAAACTCCCCCCGTCAGCAAAGGATGAACAGGCCCCGAAGTGAAGTTGACTGACCCCAGCTACCCATAAGACCACACCCTCATGACACCTTCATCGCTAACCTCCTTGATGAGGTTTTTGCTGCTGCCGCTTCTGCTTTTCCTCCTCTCCGGCTGCGGTGTCCTGATACTCGGAGGAGCTGCCGCAGGAACCGTCGGCTACGTCAGCGGGGATCTCAAAGCCACACTCAATGGGGGTTTCCAGGATGTTGTCCAGGCTACTGACAGGGCCATCAGCGATAATTCCATCACCCAGGTGGCACGAGAAGAAAGCCCGTACGATGTGGTGTACGAACTCCGAACTCTTCAGGACGATAAAATCCAACTGACCGTTTCGAGGGCGACCAGGGATCTGACCAATGTCACCATCAGGGTCGGTGTGTTCGGTGACGAACCGCTCTCCCATCACGTTCTTCATGAGATCGAGACCCGATTGAAATGATGGTGCGCCTGTCAGACTCCCGCCGCGTGCCGATCTGGCTCCTGGCCCTGCTGGCTGTCTTCCTGGCAGGCAGCATCTGCGCTGCGGACGGTGATCCCCAATTTGACAAGGGAAAAGAATTCAGTGCAGCCCTGCAGAAACGCTACGAGACGGCTGAGATTGTCTCCCGGGTTGTGCGCCTGGCGGCCAGCGGCACCTACGAAGAGGCCGAAAAAATCCTGGCAGGCCTGCTCCGTGAAAAACCTCTCAGCCTCGACGGAAACCGAGTGCTGGAGAAAGTATATATGCGGCTATCCACCATGGAGCAGCTCAGGGTCTGGAATCGGTGGTGCAGCGCCCGGCCGATGTCTCACTTTCCCTTTACCGTCAGGGGAATGTATTTTCTTGAACGGGCCCGATTCCTGGACGGGGCCAACACTACCCTGCTGTTGAGCGAGAGACAACGGCGGGATTTCGACCACTTCCTAAGAAGCGGACGGGCCGATCTGGAAAAAGCAGCAGAGCTCAACAGTTCTGCCCCAGGCCCTCCAGCCGCGATGACTTCGCTGTCGATGCACCTCAAGCTTCCCCGTGCAGAAATGGAGAAATGGTTCCAGCGATCCCTGGCAATCGATCCGGGCTGGCTGGGAGCCTATCGGGCCAAGCTGCTCTACCTGAGTCCGTGGCGGTATGGATCCGACCAGATGATGGCCCAGTTCGCACGCCAGTGCTTCGCTTCCGGGTCGACCGCTGCAAACACCTATGCAGTCGCCCTTGACTATCTGAGGCTGAAAACTAATCGCTTGGGCAAAGGGCTGCAGGCAGAACGCTTTCTTCTCGACCCCGACATCTACCGCATGATGAGCTCGGGTCTGGACCGCTATGTGGTCGAATATCCTTATTCGCCATATATCGGTGCCTATATTTCTCTAAGAGAACGGGCTCTTGCCGATGGTTATGTGGCCATCGCCGCTTTCACGGAAACCCTCGACCGTGACGCCGAGAACATGGAGTCAAGGAAAGGCAGGATACGTGCCTATCTCAGCAACAGACAATTTCGAGAAGCCGAAGCCGACCTGAACTATCTGGAGCGGCTCCAGGGGGAAACCTCATTCAGCCGCTTTTACCTCGGCACCATAGCTTTTCAATCCGGACAGAACATCAGTGGCGCGCATGAACTCATTGACGAGGCTCTACTGCTTGAAAGCTCAGGTTATCGACGAAAAAATTATTATTACCGGCGCGCGGAGTTCTACCGACAGCGTGGGCGCCATCCTGAGGCAGTTTCTGACTACAGCGCTGCTATAAATGAAGATATTCTTTTCGAAGAGGGCTATTTTGGCCGGGCCCAGTCGCGCTACGCCCAGGGTGACCTCGAGGGGGCCCTCGCCGATTTAGTGGTCATCAAAAGCACCATCAAGGGGAGATTGACCACCAAGGCCAGATCGTTGATCAACTCGTATCTTAAAAAACCCGCTGGCATAGCCCAACGGTCGCCAATTTCCGGCTCCATGAACTACCGGCCGCAGAGCAGCCGGACGCCTGCCGCATCTGAAAATAAAGTGGCCGCAAGCCCGAACAACGATCATCGTGAATTTCTGATCAGGGGACTGCGCTACTTCTATGAAAACCAGCTTGAGGCGGCCCGCAGAGATTTCTACCGGGTAATCAGCCGCGAGCCGACCAGCGCCAAGGCCTATTTCATGCTTGGAAAAATCGCCGCCCTGCATGATGTCAATCAGGTCAAGGCCTGTCTGTTCTTCAAGGAAGCCTACCGGCTGTCCCCTCAAACTCCCGATTACCTGATCGAGCTGTCGCGGTGTCTCTAACGCGAACACCGTTTTTCAGACTCGATCAATCTGCTCTCGGACTTTATCGACACCCAGAGCGCCCTCCTAACTGACGACAAGATAATGGCGCAAATCTACTTTCTCAGGGGGCTCTGCCTGGAGGAGTCGGGACTGATACCCGCAGCGCTTGAAGACATGCATCAGGCCCGGGCCCGCGACCCCGATCTCAAAGCCGCAGCGCTGTTCATCGGGGATCACGGCCCGAAAATTAATTCCTCACCGGTCTCCCGGTTAAAAATCTCCCCCCTCGCCATCTCTGCAGCGAGCCCGCCCCGAAAAGCTGCAGCGGCAGAATTGATCGAGAGGGGACGGCAGCAGTTGCTTGAAGGCGACGTCGCCGCCGCCAAAGTCTCCTTTCTCAAAGCAATAAAGCAAAACCCCTCCGCCAGCAGCGCCTATCACCATCTCGGCAGACTCTATTTCGAACATGAACAGAACTACGAAAAAGCGAGAATTTACTACAGCCAGGCAATCGACAGCGACAACCGGATCGCCCATTACTATTTCGATCGGGCCGCCATCCATTTCTATTTCAAGCAGTACGCCCTGGTCCGGGAAGATTTCACCAGGGTACTGGAACTTCAGCCTGCGGACAGCCGAAGCCTCTACTACCGTGGTGTCTGTAATCACTATCTGGGCGAGAGAGAAGCGGCCCGCAGGGATTTTCAGAACCTGCGCCAGGCCGACGAGGTCTGGAACGTCGAAATCGAGCGATTTCGAAATGCCTGGCAGGCAGAAATAAATAAGTTCCTCGAAAATACTCTCTGATCTCCGTATTTCTCCCGTTCCTATCCAGGCCGAGCAAGATCTGGCAATTACCCGGTCAATGTGCTAGACTCCCGCCCTCTGTGGGCCAGTGTAGAAAATTCGGCAATCTATCAGCTTCTGCTCGTTAAGGAATCCTTTTGGAAAATCAGAAATCCTGGCTGCCTGTTCTAAGCCTGGTGACGGCGATGATTCTCTGGGCCAGTTCTTTCATTGCCCTGAAAATAGCCTTCCAGGGATATCACCCGATGATTGTCATTTTCGGGCGGATGGTGGTGGGTAGCGCCTGCTTTCTATTGTTTTACAGGCAACTCCGCCGCAGCGTAATAAAAAGGGAGGATCTAAAATACCTCCTTTTCATGGCAGTCTGCGAGCCCTGCATATACTTCATCTTCGAGGCCAAGGCCCTGGAACTTACCTCCGCCTCCCAGGCCGGCTTGATCACCGCCATGCTGCCCCTCATGGTGGCCCTGGGGGCGACCATTTTCCTCAAGGAACGGATTACCCGCCAGACCCTGGCCGGGTTCATCATCGCCATTTTCGGGGCCTGCTGGCTCAGTATCGCGGGCGAAAAATCAGCCTCGGCCCCCAACCCTCTCCTGGGAAATTTTCTCGAATTTCTGGCCATGGTGGCGGCCACTGGGTATACCCTGTCGATGAAACACCTCTCGGTTCGCTACAGTGCCTTGTTTCTGACCGCGGTCCAGTCCTTGGTCGGGGCACTCTTTTTCTCGCTGTTTCTGCTCCATCCCGACATTTCTGTGCCGCGGGTATGGTACCCGGCGCCAGCCCTGGCGGTCATCTATCTCGGCAGCTTCGTGACCCTGGGGGCCTATCTTTCTTATAATTACGGGGTGAGCAAGATTCCGGCCAGCCAGGCCTCGGCCTTTGTCAACCTGATCCCCGTATTCACGGTCATCCTGGGTTTCATAATACTGGGAGAGCGCTTTCTCCCATCCCAGTACGTGGCCTCGGCACTTGTACTGTTGGGCGTGTTCATCAGCCAGCGGCGGGTACAACGGCTCTGAATTGTTGAAATCAATAATCTATTCCAGGCTGCGGCTCGATGTCCTTGCGGTAGGCGTGGGTGATCTCGTCGACGCGGCTGGCAGTGTCGGCCCGGCTGAGTACTTCTTCATGAGCATCGCGGCCGGTGATGACCAGGTGAAGCAGCTCTGGCTTGTTATCGAGAATGGCCAGGACCTGATCGAGATCAATCAGTTTCAGCTGCAAGGCGTTATTGATCTCATCGAGTATGAGCATATCGTACTCTCCGGACAGCATCTTCTGATCGACAAGCTTAAGCGCCTGCTGGGCATTTTCCCGATGCTCTGAATGGGGGTAGGGGTTGCCCTGAATACCGCAGAAGCCCTTGCCGGTGGAATGCAGTTCGACCAGGTCGCCCAGCAGTTTTACCCCGTCCCACTCTCCCGAATAAATATCTCCTTTCATGAACTGAATGATGCACACCCTCATCTGGTGGCCCGCCGCCCTCAGCGCCATCCCCATGGCGCTGGTGGTTTTGCCTTTGCCGTTGCCGGTCAGTACCACCACCAGTCCATGCTTCTTTTCCGGTTCCAGTTTGCTTATTTCCATGGGTCTCGACGCTCGGTCAGGGTGAAGTTACTTTTTCTTCTTGGTGCTCTTCTTGGTACTCTTCTTGGCGCCTTTTTTCTTCTTTGCTTTTGCTGCTTTGGCGCTTTCGGCTTTCTTTTTTCCCTTGGCCTTGACTTTCTTCGCCTTCTTTTCGGCTTTCTTGGCACCACCTGGTTTCTTCTTGGCCTTTTTCACCTTCGCTTTCTTTTTTTTCTTCTTTTCAGGTGAAACCGCCTTCTGCGCAGCCAGGGCCGAGGCCTTTGTCTCCTCGATCAACGAATCGGGAAACACCTCCAGCCGGTCGTTTCTAAACCGGCCTATCCAGTAGCGTACCTGGGTCACCTTGAGCTGCGCCACCTGGGCGGCCTGCTCGATTGTTGAGCCCGCATCGATGGCGAGCAGTGCCTGGGCACGCTGGCTGTAGGGTACATCGCCCTGGGCAAGCGTCTCCAGAATCAATGATTCAGCCTCGGTGATGAATAGCTCAATGCCATTTTCCTCAACCATTTTTCTCTCCTCGTGTGGTTTTTCAAAAGCTGGTGGGCCGAAAGGATACCTTCCATTGAACTATGGGACTTAGTCGGAATTTGTAAAGCCAACCTCTTACTATCTGCAGATTTACCTCACATTTTGCCAGAAATTTGCAGAGACGGTCTCGTAGAGCTGGAGATCAAATTCGACCAGGGGCCGCAAGGCACTCCGAACTTTTGAGTCGGCCAGATCGAATAACCGGTAGTGTTCCGCTTTGTTCGACTGCAGCTTCTGCTCTGCAGGGGTGATGCCGACCGAGTCGCAAAACCGCTTTTTGAAGCGTTCATAGGCCTCGGTCAGGCCGACTGAACTGAATCGGGAAATATTGGTGCAGGCCCTGTGGAGGTCCTCCGCCGCCACCCTTTCGGGCCGGTAATCGAGAAAATATCTGGTCTGGATATTATCAAAGAAATCAACCTGATAATCGCGCAGCCCGGCGACAAACCCGCGTATTTCATCCAGCTTGGAGAAATCAACCCGGTTGAGCACATCGGAGAGGGTCTTGACCGTTTCGTTGTGGCGAAAACCGTAATAGGCCTCGAGCCTGCTGCCGGGCCTAACCCCTTTCACATAGTTCAAATGTGAATGCAGGTGGGCGTAAGGCTCTCGTATAATGGAGATGAGCTGGAATGTGGAGAGATCAACCAGCCTCTGGAGTTCATAAAGGGGCAGGTGCCCTGCCAGGTAGTGGGCGCGCTCGAGGCCACGATGCAGTTCCCTGTCATCAAGCCGCTCGATATGGGTTAAAAATCTTTCTCCGCTGAAACAGCATCTGGCAAAAGCATTGAAGGAGGTACCTGCCGTTTTAGGGATGTGCATGAAACAGATCGGCGCCCTGAGGTTCGGCTGCAGCATTTCGATTTCGCTGCAGTCGACTCTGACCACTGGGCTTTTGAAGGAGTCGAAATGCAGATGAAACTGGCCGCAGGAGCGAGGATTGAAATCAGCGGGAAAACTGAAGTCAAAGCCACAAACGCCGCTGGGGTGCACTCTCTTCTCGACCAGATCCGGGCGATAGCCGTCGTTGGTGAAACGGCCCAACACTCTGCCGTCGACCACGGCTGAGATGTTCACCGGTCTCGACTTACTGAACCTGTTGAAACACCAGCCCGAAATGAAGCGACCGTTGAGCCTGTCAATTGAGTATCGATAAAGCTTCTCTGCAATCATCGCATCGTCAGGGAGAAAGCACCCGGGGGGTGTCTCCCGTTTTCCACGGCTTTGGGGTTTCTGGATTGTACCAGAAATACTGGCTAGCGTGCAAAATCAGGCTCAGAGTCGAGGCGCGCGGGAAAATTTTGCCGCAGGCATATGACTGATATTTCGAGGATAAAATTGTTTCGCACAACGCAGAGATCGGGGCAACAGATAATTTTTCAGTCTGCCCTACAGGAGTTGGTACTGCTTTTTCAATTCCTTGTAGACCAGCGTGGAGACCTGCCGAATCACATTCCCCCTGGTGAGCATCCAGTTGCCGTAATTTGATGCCCGGGTATCGCGTTCGATGATGCCCACCAGGGCGTAAGGATAACGGTTGCCCTTCCGGTCCTTGGCGACCAGGATCCCCATGTCGCCGCAGAGACGAGCCGTTGAACCGGTTTTATTGTAGACCAGTGTGCCACGGGGAATGGGGGTGCCGTTGTAGAGGCGATCGCGCCCCGGCAACGACATCAGTCGCCTGATTTCCTTGCCATAGGGCAGCTTGTTGCTCCACAGGGCCTGGAGAAAGCGGATATAGTCGGACGGCAGGGCGCTGTTTTTATAGGTTCTGCCGCCGGCGGGAATATATTCGACGATCCTGGTGTTCTTGAAAATGGAGCCATAGTGGCTGCGCAGCAGCCTGTCCACTTCGGCGGGCCCGCCGGCCATGCGCATGACCCAGTTGGTGGCGGGGTTGTTTGAGCGCTGGATCATCAACTCCATGTTGTGGCGGCTCTTGGGGCCATACTTAAGGGTTCCCTCATTTACCCGGTGAAAAAAAGCAAGGGCCACAAATGGCTTGATCATCGAGGCGGCCTGAAACACCTGATTGGCGTTAATATCGACCAGGCTCTTGCCGCTGGTCAGGTCATAGACCATCCAGCCGGTCTTTTCATTGCTGGACAGTTTACCTGCGCGCCGCTGTTCCTTGATAAACCGTTCAATCGAGGCCTCAAAATCGCCCCTGGCCGGAGCCAACGCCACTTCTTCGGGTCGAGGAAGTGGCGGGGTTGCGGTCGGTTTGCTCTTGGCTGTTTCCTCCACTACTTTGGGGAGGGTGCGCGGCCGCGGAGGCGGCGTGGTGGCAGCTACCTGCTCGGCAGGTGATGTGTCCTGCTCCTCGTCGAGATGAGACGATTCCCCGAACACCACCGGGTTATTCTTTTCGGCGATGATGGTGGTCGATATTTTTTTGCGCTTGAGTAGTTTGGCATGTTTTCTGGCCACCCTGTAGGTGGAGGAGCGATCGCTGCGGCGCCGGTAGATCAAGGTGTAATTATTCTTGTCGGTCTGTTCGATGTAGAGGTTCTTGCCAACCTCGTCGCCGAGGTAGTTGTAGACCCTGGCATAGCGCTTCTTCATGTCCTCCAGGTTGGGACCCAGGCCGTAACTGACGTTGTAAAGCTCGAAATAGCCGTTGTCTTCCACGGCAAAGCATTCCGACAGCCCTTGACTGCGCAGCAGTTCACTGTGCTTCACCATCAGCTTGGCCGAACTCAGGGCGGTGCCATTGTGGTCGTAGACGATACCGTAGCCGCCGTCTTTCCTCCCGACAATACGCAGATGGGGCGACGCTTCCGGTCCCAGGGTTTCCTCGAGTTGATTCTGGTAATCGAGAACGTTGTTGAGATCGTCATCCCAGATATAGGCGATGTCGTATTGAACGGGTTTGGAAAAAAGAGGCTTCGGAACAGACAGCAGCACCGTGAGGAAGCAGACAAAACAGAGAGAAAAAATACGTAACATTCTGTATTTATTTATTTATTTTTCATTTCTAAAGAACGGCTGGACAAGTATAACAGAACATCGTCTCTATCT
>JARFQM010000267.1 GCA_029287755.1 Desulfofustis sp.
CCGGATCATGCTCTGGGCCTGATGCAGGTCGCCCTTTTGCAACGCTTCGAAAATCTTACAATGCTCATCAAGCGAATATTTGCCACTGGTATCTTCCTCGCAGCAGGTGAGCTCGACCCGTCTTTAGCGTGGGTCCTTAACGGCAATGGGCACTGGACGGCTATGAACTCAACAGCCTGAATTTGTTTATTTTTACAGACAGGAGCCTGGTGCAAAACTAAGATTTTCGTTCAAAATCAAACCATGCGAGAAATCTTACCACAGGCATATGATTGATATTCCGAGGATAAAATTTTGAGCATAACCCAGAGTGTGGGCGAAAAGATCGTTTTGCAAATGGCTCGACAGATGTGGGGAGAAAAACGGCGCCGGGGGTACTTGGCTGTTTGAGACCTGGTACAGCCTGAGGGAAAGGACTTTTTTTTACTGGGTCAGAAACAGTCTGCTGCTTATGGTATTCAGCATATGCAGGATTCATTGCAGCCCATCTCAAGCAGGAGGAAACCGCAATGGCAGATGCATTTAATGTTGAAGGGGGTGTAAAACCTCTCGGTATAGAGCGGCTGAAAGATCTCGCCTGATCACCGTGGGGCCGCACAACGCTCCAGCTTTAGACCTTGGTTAACAAGTAATGCGAGTCATGACCCTCAATATGCGCTACGGCTCAGGCAGCGACAAGATCGGCGACCCCGGCTACGACCTGCCGACCTCGCCGCGGAAGCTGCAGGCCATTGCCGAAGCCATCCGCAGTGTCGATCCCGACATTGTCGCCCTGCAGGAAGTGAGGAACCAGCTCCAGGCGGAAAACCTCGCCCGACTGACGGGCTTGAACTGCGTCTACGCATCTCATCCCCTCGGCTACCGCTTGTTCTTTTTCGAGTGGGGCCTGGCCTTTCTCTATCGCCTGGAGCTGGCCGAAACCGCCGGCCGATCCATGCTGATCGATCGGCGCACGGGGGTGGGGAGAACCGGCTTGTTGTGCAGAATTTCCAGCAGCGGTGCCATGATCACTTTCATAAACGTTCATTTCGATCATGACAAAAAGAAGTCGCAGATGGAAAATCTCCTGCGCATAATCGAAGAGTTGCCGCCGCCCGTCTGTCTTCTTGGCGATTTCAACTGCGCACCGGACGATCCCCACCTCACCCCCTTGGCGAGCCGTGTCGCAGACACCTGCCTGCTGGCGGACACGGAGTCCTCGAGGGAGGCTCTTACTACCGGAACGTTGGTGGGAAAAGGCGGGCGCAAAGACTATATCTGGGTGCCCCCGCGCTGCTTTTCCGTGCGCGAGGCCGGCCTCGTCGCAGAGCCCCATCGCACGGTGTCGGACCATATCGGCTACTGGGCTGATATCAGTCTTCAATAATCTGGAGTTACGCAGCGCGCCTGTTTTTCATGAATATACCGAGCCAAAGTAGTGTAAAATAGGCGTAAAGGGTTGGCTGACATGGTGCTCTGGAGCTGTCGTTTGCAACTAAGCGGGTGATAAAAATATTATGCTGATGGGTCCAATAGGTGTGTTTGATTCTGGATACGGTGGGTTGACGGTTCTCAAAGAACTGCTCAAGGCCATGTCCGGGTATGACTTCCTCTATCTGGGAGACAACGCCAGGACGCCTTACGGCACCCGCTCGTTCAACGTGGTCTACGAGTATTCGCTGCAGGCGGTTAAATACCTCATTGAGCGTCACTGCCCCCTGGTAATTATCGCCTGCAACACGGCTTCTGCCAAAGCCCTGAAGAACATACAGGTGCTGCATTTGCCTCATATCGGGCCCGACCGCCGGGTTTTGGGCGTGATTCGCCCGAGTGTGGAAAAAGCGGCTGAAATCACCAGAAACGGGCAGGTCGGGGTGCTGGCCACCGTGGGAACGGTGGTGTCGGAATCCTACCCGATGGAATTGCAGAAATGGTCCGGGGGCAGAATTGTCTCCACCGTCCAGGAAGCCTGCCCCATGTGGGTTCCCATTGTCGAGAACAACGAAATCGGCTCGGCAGGAGCGGAGTATTTTATCAGCAAGAACATCGACAATATTCTGCGCAAGGACAGCGAGCTGGATACCCTGATCCTGGGCTGCACCCACTACCCGTTGCTCATTGATGTGATAAAAAAATATCTGCCGCCCCATATCACCATCCTGGAGCAGGGCCGGATCGTAGCCGAGAAGCTGGTCGGCTACCTGCAAAAACATCCCGAGCTGGAGCAGCGCATCTCCAAAAACGGCGAGACACTATTTCACACCACCGAATATCCGGATGTGTTCGAGTCCAAGGCCACCCTGTTTATGGGGCAGAAGATAAAAGCAGAAAACGTCCATCTCTAAGAGCCCCTCTTACCCTTCTTTGCCAGCCCCCGCCGCCGCTCGATTTCCTGCTGCCGTAACTGCACTGCACCTATTCTCCCAGAACCAGCAGGCTGACCAATAGTCTTACAACTTGACAGGTAATCTCACGGTAAATACCACCCCCTCTCTGCCGTCCTGCAGATTGCTTCCCGTCAATCTGCCGCCATGGTAGTCAATGATGGTTTTGGCGATATAGAGTCCCAATCCCAGGTGGGGGCGGTCATCCTTCGAGACGCGGCTGGAGACCATGTATTCGAAAATCTGGTGACCAAGGGCCGGGTCAATCGTGCTTCCCTGGTTGATAATCTGTAAATTGATGCTCTCAAATCCCTTGTCTACTGCAAGCTCAATCGGTGTTCCGGGCCGGTGATAGGAAACCGCGTTCTCGATCAGTTTATCAAGCGCCTGGAGGAGGCGATCGACATCGCCTCTGATTTCCGCCGTCTGCTCCGGCGGCTGATAGACAAACTCCACCTCGGGAAAGGCTTTGCGCCAGACGAAGTCCAGCCATTTAGAGAGCGCGTCGCCAAAGTCGATAGTCTCCATATTTTCGTGGGAGAGTGAGGCTTTCAGCGTCACGCCCTCGCGAATGGCGGTGAGCAGTTCATGGAGACGCTGGGAATTATGTTTGGCCCCATCGAGATACTCGTGGATTCCGGGATGTTGCCCGCCCAGTTCTTCCTCGATATTTTTCAGTGAAGCGGCGACCCCGGCCAGCGGAGTGCGCATCTCGTGCTCGAGATTGTCCGCCATCTTTTCCCGGTAGTCGATCTGCTCCTGAAGCTGATTGAGCATGCGCTCCAGGGTGCGTCCCAGGTCGCCGATCTCGTCTCTGGCCTCGGTCTTGGTGATGGCATTGAGAATCTGACCGTTCTCGGTGAGCGAGGCGTCGGCCTGATCACGCAAGGTTCTGATCCGGGTGGATATCACCAGCGCAAACACAAAGAGAGCGCCGCCGCCGACCAGAAAGGCCAGAATAGAGAGAGACACCGTCTCCTCGATCAACTGGTTGCTCAACGACAGGATGGAATTGGTCGTCTGCTCCACCACCACTACGGCCACCACTTCATTCTTGTCGTAGACAGGGGTGATGGCCGCCAGGACCTCGACCTGGCCGCCCTCGATCCGGTATCTGACCAGGGAGGATGCGCCCTCGAACCCCTCCTTGAGCCCCTGCAAGTCAATCTCGGTTGGCTGCGAGGCCGAATCTTCTATGTCGGTGGAAAATGAATTGGTAAAAAACCTGAACAGGGGCTGGAAGAGGCTGTGCACCCGGACCAGCAGCCGATCCAGCAGTTTCTCCGAGACGGGCGGCTGACTTCTCGTTTCCCGCAGACCGCCTACTTCGGCTCTGACCCTCCGATTTCGGTCGACGACCCGGATCCGGGCCTGAGGACGATCCAGCGACTTCAGTATTTCTTCGGTGGCCTGAGAGGTGGTAAGCAGCCAGCCTAACCCGGCGCCGGCGGTGGATATTACCGCATCGATCTCGCCCGTCTCGGCGTCATCCACGTCGGCGACGGCAAAGGCAAGCCTGTCGCCCAGCATTTCCGCATTGATGCGAACCTCGAGCATGTAGCCTTGGTCCGTCTCATTCCACATCCCGATAATGCGGCTCTCAACGGGGGGATCAATAATGGCGTAGACCGGTTTCAGCACACCGATAACCAGTCCCGGCCCCCGGGGGGCCAAAATATAGGTGTGCGGAATGGTATCCTTTTCAATAACGACCTGCAGATGATCGGACCCTTCAAAATTGAGCAGATTGTCGCCCTGGTATACCAGTTTGTCATCCTCGACATCAAACAGGGCATAGAGGTAGTCTCCCTGTTTGCCGGCAATATAGCGAAAGCTCAAGCTCTCGGGATTGAAATCAGGGGTTTTCTCGAGCAGGTGTTCCTGCCCGAATCTCTGGGCTTTGGCTATTTCCGGCAGCCAGTCGCTGATCTGATTGTCTTCAATTCGGATATTGTTCGACAACTGAAAAAGATAGAGATCCCGATCCTGCTGCAGGAAGTGGAATCCTTCCTTGATGAACAGCTCGGAGCGGTTGTTGAGGGCGGTTGAGACGGCGGTGGCGGTCAGCCTGAGCGTATCTTCCTGGCTGGCGATGAGACTGCCCTTCAAGCTGTTGTTCAAACGCATGCCCAGCAGCGGGATAATCAGCAGCAGCAGGGAGATGAGCAGCAGTTTAACTCTGAGAGACACACGCATTGGTGAGGCCATTTATGGTGTTTGCCAGCGGTAGCCCATTCCGTACTCGGAGCGGATGTGGTTGAAAGTCGGATCGATTTCCCTGAACTTGTCTCTGATCCTCTTGATATGCGCGCTTATGGCGTTGTTGGTCACCACCACGCTGGCGGCATCCATCAATTGTTCGTGCGATTTTAAATGGCCCGGCCGCCGCGCTATGGAATACAGGATCCAGAACTCGGTGAGGGTCAGAATTACCGGCCTGTTCCGCCAGTACACTTCTTTGCGGGCCTCATCGATGCGCAGATAGGTGTGCTCGATGACGTTCTCGTTCCCATTGTCGCCGGAGCGCAGTATTTCAACGGTCCGAAACATCGCCGCAATGCGCGCCGGCAGAAAATCAAGCGTGGTCACATCCTTGGTCAGATAATCCCAGGCGCCCAGACGCAGGCCTGAGACCCGGTCGATGTCGGAGTTGCGGGCCGTGAGGAAAATCACCGGTATGGTCGGAGACAGGGTACGCAGATGTCTGCAGAGCTCAAAGCCCGCATCCTTGTCCTCGCCAAGCATTATGTCTAGAATAACCAGGTCGGGAAGACGGGCTGCAAAGGCCTCGACGGCTTCAGCTTTGCCCGCGTAGGCAGTGACCGCATACCCCTCACGCTCCAGGGCTTTCACGTAATTTTCCTGGAGTTGGGGATCATCTTCAACAAGAGCAATGCGATAGCTCATAGGGGTCCGGTCCTCATAAACAATAATTCCTCATCCGCAACGGATAATTAACCTCAAGGCTCCAGATACCACAGAATCTCTACTGTTACCAGTAGCCATGCCCGATTGTCATGATTCGTCACGGTTGATGGATGATCTGTCATTTTCCCATCATGCGCTCGTCACTTTCACCCCCTATCATGGACCCTACGATGTCTTGATCTCAACGCTAAACCGTCTGGTCACAGCCCGATAGGGCGCTGGCTCGACGCACAAACCCGGAGGGAGTCATGAAGCGCATAGTGGTCCTGTTTTTTCTGCTTTTGGGAATCATCAACCTGATGTTTTTTTCGCGGGTCGCCTCGTCTGAAGAACACTCGATTTCACCCTATTTCTTCGTCGAAGGCGGGGAATCGTCGCTGGAGCACTTCCCGTTGAAAGACACCGCTGTGGATGTTGTCATCAGCGGCGTATTTGCCGCAGTCACGGTACGCCAGGTTTACTCCAACATGGGCGGCGAGCCGATCAACGGCAGCTATATCTTCCCCGGCTCGACCAGGGCCGCGGTGCACGGCATGAAGATGACCATCGGAGACCGGGTGGTAAAAGCCAAAATAAAGGAGAAAGAAGAGGCCCGCAAAACGTTTGCAGCCGCCAAGCAGCATGGCAAAAACGCGTCTCTTCTGGAACAGAAGCGGGCCAATGTCTTCAGCATGGAAGTAGCCAACATCATGCCCGGCGACACCATCGAGATCGAACTCAGCTACACCGAGCTCCTGGTTCCGGAAGACGGAACCTATGCATTCGTCTACCCTGCCGTGGTCGGTCCCCGCTACACCTCAGTGACTCCTGAAGAGGCCTCCCCCTCCGAGCGCTGGGTGCAGAACCCCTACCTGAAGAAGGGCAGCGCCCCCCGCACGAATTTCTCCATCAAAGTGGCGCTCGCGGCCGGCCTGCCGATCCAGGAAATCGGTTCCGGCTCCCATGATATCGACGTCAGTTTCAGAGAGCAGTCCCAGGCGCTTGTCACCCTCACCAAAGAGGATGGCTTTGGCGGGGATCGAGACTTCATCCTTGACTATCGGCTTGCGGGCACGAACATTTCCACGGGACTCATCCTGCAGCAGGGAGAAGATGAAAATTTTTTCCTGCTGATGACCCAGCCCCCCAAGCGGGTGCAGCCGGATCACATTCCCGCCAGGGAGTATCTGTTCGTCATCGACGTCTCGGGGTCCATGTCCGGCTATCCCCTGGATACCGCCAAACTGCTGGTCAAGGACCTCCTTGGCGATCTGCGTCCCACCGATACCTTCAATGTGATGTTTTTTGCCGGCGACTCGGAGGTGCTGTCAAAAGGTCCTGTTCCCGCCACCCAGGCCAATATCCAGAGGGCCCTGGCCATGATAGGCAGCAGCAGCGGCGGGGGCGGCACCGAGCTGAAGAAGGCCATGAACCGGGCCATGAAGCTCCCCAAGCAGGAGGGTGTCTCGAGAACCATGGTGGTGCTCACCGACGGGTATATCCACGCGGAAAAGGAAGTCTTTGAGCTGATTCAGCAAAACCTCGGCCACACCAACGTGTTCGCCTTTGGCATCGGCAGCAGCGTCAACCGCTACCTGGTCGAGGGAATGGCCAAGGCGGGCCAGGGGGAGCCATTTGTGGTCACCAGGGCCGACGAGGCCGAGGCGGCGGCAAGTAATTTTGCCCGCTACATCTCCCAGCCGGTGCTGACGGATATCGATGTCGCCTTTTCCGGCATCGATGTCTACGACGTTGAACCACCGGTGGTGCCGGACCTCTTTGCCGAACGTCCCCTGATTGTCATGGGAAAATGGCGCGGTGAACCGACGGGGCTGGTGACCGTATCCGGCACCAGCGGCACAGGACCCTACACGAGAAAGATCCCGGCCGGCGGGGCGGTCGACCACAGCCGCGACGGCGCCTTGCACTACCTCTGGGCCCGGACCCGCATCTCCCGCATCTCGGATTTCAATAGCCGACAGGGCAGCACCCAGCACCGGGAGGAGATCGTCGCACTTGGTCTCAAATACAACCTGCTGACGCCTTTCACCTCTTTCATTGCGGTTGACGAGATCATTAGACACCCGAACCTGGACAGCAGGGATGTAAAGCAGCCGCTTCCCCTGCCCGCGCGCGTTTCCAACCTAGCCGTGGGCGGCGGGGTCAGGCGTGTTCCGGAGCCGGGTCTTTTTTTGCTGGCGGCACTGGTTTGTGCATCCATGCTGCTGCCGCGGCTGCGCAGGAAAAGAAGGTAGACCGGCAGATCGCAGAATGAAGTCCTCATACAGCTGCAGAGTGATAGGCAGCGCCGTGGTTCTGGCCGGCGCTTATCTGCTGAAAGACTTTTACAGCCAAGCAGGAAGCGAGCAGTTGGCCTGGATAATCGGGCCGACTGCCCTGCTGACGGAAATATTCTCCGGTTTAGCTTTCGTTCATGAGCCGGGGTTCGGGTGGCTGGATGTGCAGCATCACACTGTGATCGCCCCGGTCTGTGCGGGGGTGAATTTCCTGATCATTGCCTTCTGCATGTCATCCTTTCAGATACTGTGGAAAAAGGACTCACCAAAGGAAATGATTGTCGGCGTCATCATCGCCTCCAGCGCCTCATACCTGATAACACTCATTGCCAACGCCACGCGAATCACCCTGTCGGTGCTGCTCTTCTCATTTGATATCTACTCCGCGTGGGTAACGCCGGAGATGCTCCACCGGGTAGCGGGCATAGTGATCTACTATCTTCTCCTCTTCTCGTATTCCTCCGCAATCAGCCATTTTTTCAAAAACGCAGCCGGCGCCCCCCCGGCCTCTAATGGTCCCATCTCCAGGAACACTGTGCTTCTTGCCCCCCTGGTCTGGTACCTGGCCTTTTCTATAGGCGTTCCCGTGGCCAACAATGCGCTTCACAATAACCCGGAACAGTTTATTGCACACTCCCTGACGATAGGCGCAGTCACGGCGGGGATCACCGTAATTCTCTTTAAACTTAAACGGTGGAAGCGACTGCGGTAGTTGACACCCGCCAGTTCAAAGCGCCATGGGTGGCTCTCTGCGGTCACGTCAGGTCACTGATGCGCAGTGGTGAAGTACATGACCAGGCTGTTCACCAACTGGGCCATGAACCCGAAGTCCAGTGTGTCCATGGTGTCTGAACGCGTATGGTAGTGGGGATTGCGATAGAATGAGGTGTCGGTGATCATGACCGCCTGGAAGCCCCGATCCCAGAATGAAGCGTGATCGCTGAGCCGGACTTCCGGCAGCAGGTAGCCGCTCCATGGCACCGTTAAGGTAAGCACCGGCAGCGCCTCATTCTTTTTGAAGGCCTGGTGCAGGGCCCTGGTGAATTTTCTCGATTTATAATTGCCGACGATGCCGATATAGTCACCGCGTTCAGGATAGTTGCGAAACATCAGGGGAAAGGGGTAGCGCTGGCACTTCGGTTCGCGGCAGGTGTAGCCGACCATTTCCAGGCAGATCATGCCGTCTATCCGCTCACCCTGCCGCCTGGCTTTGCGGGCATAGACCCTGCTGCCCATGGCCGAGGTCCCATAGACCGGCGGTTCCTCCAGGGCAAAAGAAACAAATCTCACCTGATGCATGAGTGATCTGGTCTGCGAGTACTCTGCCAATGCCCTGGCCACCTCGAGCTGGACCGCGACGCCGCTGGCGTTGTCGTCGGCGCCCACCGTGCGGCTCACGGAATCGTAATGGGCCCCGACCAGGAAGGTTTTCGCATCCGCCTGCCCGCCGCCCACCTCGCCCACAACGTTGGAGACCGTCTCCTTTCTGTACCGATAATCCTCTCGCCTGTTGGCGATGCCGATCTGCTGGTAGAAGTCCTCAATATATTCGGCCGCTTTTCTCAGATTCCAGGGGGTGGAAACACTTCTCTCGCCAATGGTTCTGGTCAGGGCATGCAGATGGGTCTGCACACGTTCCACCGTTAATTCCAGATCGATCATCTCGTCCCTGTCAGCTCCGGCTGCAAAAGGCATACGCCTGAGGTGAGGCGTGACCTCTCAAACGGCTAATTCAGGAGCGTCCCGGTTAAAAGAGCAGCTGTTGAAGAAGGTAATTCGCCGTCCTATTTACATTATACATGACGACACAAGCTCATCAAGGCGCCCAACCAGGCAAGGCACGAGGGAGGAGCCGGTGGAGCAGCCTGATCTTCTAGAGTGGCTCCATCAGTAGCTGGTAGGAAGGGCACAGGACAAGCAATAACCTGCTCAGCCCTGTCCCTGGTGCACCTCATGCATTGATGGTTATCAGCTCGATATCAAAAGTGAGATCCTGGCCCGCCAGCGGAGGATTGGCATCAAGCTTGATATGTTCTTCGGTAACTTCAGTTACGCGCACAGTAAACGGCTGACCATCCTGGCTCTGAAGCTGCAGATGCATGCCGACCTCCGGCTCGATATCTTCCGGTATCTGGTCTGCCGGAAAATCAATTACTTTCTCATCGTAATAGGCGCCGTAGGCCTTGTCAGCTGGTATGGTCACCGTTTTTGAATCCCCCACTGACATGCCTAAAATTGCTGCTTCAAAGCCATCGATGACTTCACCTTCGCCGAGAGTGACTGGAAGCGGGTCCTTGCCTTCCGAGGAATCAAAAATTGTTCCATCATTTAGTTTGCCAGTGTAGTGCAGTGTTACGTTGTCTCCGTTTTTTGCCTGTGTCATGAAGGTCTCCCATGTATGAGTGTTTGATGGTGCAATTCATCGATCAAATTGCTCGGAACAGTAGCGCAAAAACCAGGTTCGCAGTGGATGATCCTTCAAGAGATTGGGAAACCAGATTCAAGTGGGGTGAGAACCGGGAAACCTGCGTTTGCAGACGGCAAGTAGCGATCGCAAAAAGGATTGGCAGCGTGAAGCAGGTTATTGTGCAATATATGTTTGGCAAAACTATATTCTGCGGTGGCGAGGTGTCAAGGTCGATGCGGTGCCTCTGCGGCACAATCTCCCTCTGAGAATGTGTAACCCAGCCGATAGCCAATGATGATTGTGCCAGGGTGCATTAAAGTGGTGGCAAGATGAGAGCAAGGGAACTGCTACTTGGCCTGATCGTGCTGATCTGGACCGGGGCTGCTCAGGCGGACAAAGAGCGGATCGAGGCCAGGAGCAGATCCGCCCATATACAGGTCCCGTATCGAGCTGCATGTTCTCTGGCTCGCGTTTGCAGCAAGGCATGGTTGGTCGAGATCTGTTTGGTAGCATGTACCTGAAGATGAGGGTGGACAAGAGAACCACCCGTGCCGGGCAGAGTGTTCTGAGTGATCGACATGAAAATTGCCTTTGGATCGGCTCTTTTCACCCGAGTTAAATAATACGTCTGATCAATTTGACTTCGCAGATCCCTTCCAGGCCTTGGGCAAAAGCTCTTGCGTCTACCTCGCTGCCCACCAATGAATCATAATGCATGGGGATGGCAATTTTAGGTTTGATTCGTTTGGCGGCTTCAACGGCCTCTTCGGCAGTCATCACATAGGTCCCGGAGACTGGTAGGAGAGCGATGTCCACGTTTAGATCCGCCATTTCTTCGATCAGGTCTGTATCCCCCGCGTGATAAATTCGGCAACCGCCGAGTGTAACGATAAATCCCAGCCAGTTCTTTTCTTTCGGATGAAACTTCTTGTTAGTGTTGTATGCCGCTACTGCTTCAATTTTAATTCCGTTCACCTCAATAGAGTCACCCGGCTTCATGATCCTGATATCGCCTGAGAGCTGTTCGGCCGATTCGGGTTCAGTGACGATTACCGTCGAGTCGTTTTTGAGTTTGTCAACGTCTTCCGGCGAACAATGATCATGGTGAACGTGCGTTATCAGCAAAATGTCTGCTTGTTCAACTGTTGCAACCTGATACGGATCGATAGTGACGATTTTGTCGTCAGCTTTGATCATAAAACCATCATGGCCAAGCCAGGAAATATTCTCCACGATTTCAGCTAACATTGGTATCCCTCCAGCTAAATTTACTACCTATCAACGCTGCCCTAACTAATTCTATGCTAGCTATAAGAGATGGTTTGGTCAAGAACTCGGTAAATTGACTTTTAACGACGGCTTTCCACCGTCAGGACTCAATTAACCGGAGATTTGACCAAACAGGATCCTCAGGACAAGCTTTTCCCTGACTTTCTACTTTCTAATTTGAACGTGCTCGAGCCCATCCTCTCCAGAATCATATCTCCCTGCTGGGTGAAAAGTTCTAGAGAAGCAGATTTCCTGGGAATTAAGGTCATATATACAGTATATTTTATGATGTCAGACTCTAACATTTCACCTGCTGGAGTCTCTGGCGCTCTGGGCACACCTCGTTGTACGCATACATTGCCCTGAGCTCCAGGCGTTCGCCATTTACCCGTCTAATTGAAGTGAGTCAGGCCAGCTGGCAAAGGGCCTGAATAGGATATGAAAGAATCATACGCCCTGGCTGTTAAGAGATTGGTGCTGTTCTTCATCGTTGCCTCGGCAGCCTCGGGTTTTGCCTATTACATGCTGCGCGGCAGCGATGGGGAAAACCAGCGTCCCCAACGCCGCGCCTCGGCTGTCGGGGTCGAGGTGGCTCAGGTGGAACGGCGCAACCTCGTTGAAAAACGAGTATTCATCGGTACCCTGAAGGCAGAAAAGCAGTTCGATGCAGCGTTCAAAGTTGGAGGCCGGCTCCAGATAATTGCCGTCAATCTTGGCGATTGTCTTAAAAAGGGTGACCTGATCGCCCGGCTGGACAGCGAGGAATTCGAACAGCAGCGTGCCCAGGCGCAGGCAGAGCTGGAAGTCGCCCGCGCCTCATTGACTGAAGCGCGCAGCAATCTCAGGGCGGCGGAGCGCAACTACGAACGAGCGGAGAAGCTAAGGGAACAGAGAGTTTCCTCAGCCGCCGAGCTCGAGGCCTCGGAAACCGAGATGCTCTCCCAGCGGGCAGGTGTCAATCTGGCTCAGGCCCAGATAAAGCAGCGTGAGGCAGCGCTGCGCGCTGCCGAAGTGCGCCTTTCCTATACGACATTGAACGCCGACTGGCAGTCCGGCGACACCGATGTGTGCCGGTTCGTTGCCGGTAAACATGTCGACGAGGGCGACACCATCTCAGCCAACACCTCAGTGGTTACCCTGGTCGATCTTTCCCAACTCAAGGCGGTGATCAACGTGGCTGAACGAGATTACGCGCTGCTCAGCATCGGACAGCCGGCCGAGATCAGTGTCGATTCAATTGCCGACCGGGCATTTCCCGGAACGGTTGTCCGGCTGGCGCCGGTGTTTGACGATTCCAGCAGGCAGGCGCGGGTGGAAATCAGCGTGGCCAATCCGGACGCCATCTTGAAAAGCGGTATGTTTGCCCGGGTTCAGATCGAGCTTGGTCGGGCCGAGCAGGCGGTTGCTGCACCATTAGATGCGGTCATTCAGCGACTTGGCACCAACGGGGCTTTTGTGGTGGAGGACGGCAAGGCCCGCTTTGTCGAAATTCGAGCCGGCATCCAGGCCGAAGGCTGGACGCAGGTGTCGGGCCTGGAGGAAGGCCAGCTGGTGGTCACTCTTGGTCATCATTTGCTCAGCGACGGGACACCCGTCACCACTGGCGACGCTGAAGAAGAAGCTCCCCGGCAGCCGGGGCTTCGGCAATAGGTCGAGAGCATGAACATCAGCGCCTTTACCACCGCCCGTCCTATCTTCACCACCATGGTGACCCTCATTGTAATTCTGGTGGGAGCCGTGTCCCTCACCCGTTTGCCCATCGATCTGCTTCCCGAGATTACTTATCCGGTACTGAGCATCAATACCTCCTATGGTAACGCCGCCCCCGAGGAAGTTGAGAAGCTGGTGACGGAAGTGATTGAAAGTGCGGTCTCGGTTATCCAGGGAATCAAGGAAGTCACCTCGGAGTCGACCGAGGGCAACAGCCGGGTGCGCGTGTCGTTTACCTGGGGAACGAATCTTGACGCCGCTTCCAATGATGTTCGCGACCGACTGGACAGGGTCATCAACAATCTGCCTGACGAGGCTGACCGCCCCCAGATCCGCAAGTTCGACCCAAACAGTGCCCCGATACTGATCTATGGCGCCGCCTCCAATCTCGATCCGATCGAGCTGCGCCGCTTAATTGACGACCAGATAAGCTATCGCATCGAGCAGGTTCCCGGAGTCGCTGCGCTGGACGTCTGGGGAGGCCTGGAACGGGAGATCCAGATCGAGATCGACCCGGACCGGATGAGGGCCCTGCAGATCTCCCTCGACACCATCCGCACCGCTATTCGCGATGCCAATATAAGCCTGCCGGCAGGTACCATCGAGTCGGGCAACACCGAGACCCGGCTGCGCACCCCCGGTGAGCTGACCAGCGTCGAGCAATTGCTCGACCTGGTCGTCGACCGCCGCAGCGAGGCGCCCATTTACCTGAAACAGGTGGCCGAGGTGCTGGACACCCATTCGGAAATCACCCGCATCGTCCGGATCAACGGCCGGCCAGGTGTTTACCTGGCCATTCGCAAGCAGTCGGGCACCAATACGGTCCAGGTCGCCCGCCAGGCCAAAAAGGTTATTGACCAGATCAACGTTGATTTTCCGCAGATAGAGCTGATATCGATCGTCGACACATCGGACTATATCCAGCGCTCGCTGACCAACGTGGGCCGCACCATGGTCATTGGCGGACTGCTCGCCAGCGTGGTTCTGCTGACCTTTCTGCTCAACCTGCGCGCCACCCTGGTGGTGATAACAGCGATCCCGGTGGCGGTCATCTCCACTTTTGCGATGATGTATTTCGGCAACCTGACTCTCAACCTGATGACCCTGGGCGGACTGGCCTTGGGACTGGGCATGATGGTCGACAACTCGATCGTAGTCCTGGAAAACATCCTGCGCCGCTTCCAGAATCTCAAGGAGAGCGCCATGCAGGCCGCCGTCCGGGGCTCCAGCGAGGTGACCGGGGCGATCATCGCCTCCACCTGCACGACACTGGTCATTTTCGTGCCGATGCTCTTCACCCGGGAAATTTCCGGGCTGCTGTTCAGACAGTTCATGTACGTGGTCGCCTTTGCCCTGCTCTGCTCGCTGCTGACCGCGCTGACCATCGTGCCGATGCTGACCAGCCTGTTTCTAAAAGCCGGGGAAGAACGGCAGGCCGCCAGGCCGAGGAGCCGGCTCGCTGGAGGCATGGCCAGGGCACACGTTTCACTCTACAACGGCTATGAAGCCACGCTGGCCGCCAGTCTGCGCAATCCCCTGCTGTGCGTTATCGCCGTCATTTTCATGTTCACCGCTACCCTGGCCCTGATTCCACGGATAGGAACAGAGTTCATGCCCGCCTCGGATGAAGGGCAGGTCCGGGTCAATGTCGACCTGGCCAGCGGTACCCGGCTCGAGGTATTGGACCAGGTAATGGGCGGCATCGAGAAAACGGTGCAGGATTCGGTCCCGGAAATGCGGGCCATGGTCGCCAACCTGGGCTCGTCGGGCGGCCGCGGCGACGCGGCCGGCGGCAACATCCGCGTCTCGCTGGTACCGGTCCTGGAGCGTGAACGCTCGAGCGATGAGGTGGCGAAGGATCTGCGCTCGCAGATCGGCACGGTGCCGGGCGCCGAGGTTCGGGTTCGGGCCGGCCAGGGCCTGTTCCTGCTGTCGCGGCTGCTGGGCGGCGGAGAAGACAATCTCGAAGTTGAAGTTCTCGGATATGAACTGTCAGTCATTGACAGCCTGGCGCTGGCCGTGGAAGAGCAGATCAAGGATATCCCGGGCGTCACCGACACCCGGCGCGGCCGCCGCGACGGTGTCCCTCAGCAGCTGCTGGAAATCGACCGGGACCGGGCCGCCGATCTCGGCTTCACCGTGGCCCAGATCGCCCGGGTCCTGGAGACTGCCCTTTCAGGCACACGGGCCGGCCAGTTCCGGGACGGCAGCGGAGAAGAGGTCGACATCCGGGTCAAGGTCAAGGATGCCGAACAGCTGAGCATCGAGGAACTGCTGACGCTGACCATCACCAACAACCGCGGCGAAGCTGTTTCACTGCGCAACCTGATGGTGCCGCGGCCCGGCATCGGGCCGGTGGAAATCGAGCGCAAGAACCAGCAGCGCATGGTTGATATCCGCGCCAACATCGCCGACCGGCCGCTTGGCGACGTCGCCTCCGAGGCCCAGAAACGGCTGGCCGAAATACCCCGGCCCCGCGGCTACGAGATCATGCTCTCGGGCGATGTAGAGGAACAGGCCAAATCCTTCAGGGAGATGCTGATCGGCATCATTTTGGCCACCCTGCTCGTCTATATGGTGCTTGCTTCACTCTATGAATCGCTGCTCTCCCCGGTCATCGTCATGCTTACCGTGCCGCTGCCGCTGATCGGCGTCGTACTGACCCTGCTGATGACCGGCACCACCTTCAATATCCAGAGCTTTATCGGCTGCATCATGCTGGTCGGCATCGTGGTCAACAACGCCATCCTGATCGTCGACCGGGCCAATGTGCTGTTCCACGAAAAAGGCCGGCCCCTCCTCGAAGCGGTGCGGACCGCCGGCAAAGACCGGCTGCGGCCGGTGCTGATGACCTCGCTCACCACCATCCTCTCCCTGCTGCCCCTGGCCATCGGCATAGGAGAAGGCAGCGAGGCGCAGGCGCCGCTGGCGCGGGCAGTGTTGGGCGGTCTGCTGAGCGCCACCCTGATAACTCTGATCTACATCCCGACCGTGTATACCCTCTTCAACCGCCGTGTCGAACGCGCCCGCAACCAGCTGGGGGCCGAGGTTGCATCATGAAAGGTTGCGGCAGAGCGCTTCTTATTTTTTGCACCGCCCTGGTTCTGGCTGGCTGCGTGAAAATTCCCCCTGAGGAGATCGAGACCAGGGAGGTCGATCTGACAGCGCCTCCGACCGCTATTGACCGGCCGACGCTCGGCGCAGGTGACGACGAATACCAAAGCCCCCGCAGCCCCGAGTCTGCAGAACTCACCTTCTCAGCCGCTTCGCGGCGGGACCTGCCGCCCTTTCCGGCCGAGGGAATTCTGGACCTGACCCTGGAGCAGGCGGTGATTTCAGCCCTGGAGCGCAACCGTTCACTGCGTGTTGAGCAATACGAACCGCTAATCGCCGGTACCTTCGTCGACGTGGAACGAGCCGTTTTCGATCCGGTCCTCTTTGCCGAGGGCAGCTATGAGAGCTATCGTGATCGTTCGCTGGACGACGCTCTGGCCCGCTTTTTCTCCATCGATGGCAGCCGCGGCAACGTGCGGGCAGGTGTTTCCAGACGCCTGCCAACCGGTACCGACGTAACCCTGGACCTGACCCTGCTGAATCGGGACGACGACAATAGCAATTTTTCCGAGGAGGCGCGGGCCGGCCTGAATCTCACCCAGGCCCTGCTGCGCGACTTCGGCGTCGCCGCCAATCTCGTTGCTGTCCGGCAGGCGGAAACTTCTGAACTGGCTTCGGCCTATCGCCTGCGGGGATTTACCGAAAATCTGGTTGCTGAAGTGGAAAACGGTTTTTGGGATTACGCACTGGCCGTCCGCCAGGTCGAAATCTTTGAGGAGTCTTTCGAACTGGCCCAGCGCCAGCTCGCCAATATCCGCACCCGTATTAACGTTGGCCAACTCGCCGAAACCGAGGAGACTGTCGCTGACGCCGAAGTGGCGCTCCGTGAACAGCAACTGATCGATGCCCGCAACGCCCGCGAGCAGACGCGTCTGGCTCTGCTGAGGCTTCTTAATCCGCCGTCGGCGGAAGGCTGGGATCGGCAGATAACCTTAAGCGAGCAGACCATCATTCCGGAGGTCAGCCTGGGCAGCGCAACCGAGCACGAAGCCTTGGCCATCAGGCTGCGCCCGGATCTCAACGAGGCCCGCTTGCAGGCCCGCCGGGGGGACCTCGAGATCGTGCAGACGAAAAATGGGCTGCTGCCCCGACTCGACCTGTTCATCATCCTTGGTAAGACCGGCTACTCGCAGAGTTTTTCAAGCGGATTAAGCGATCTTGACGGCCCGGGGTACGATTTCACCTTAGGCCTTGAGTACGAGTTTCCGATATACAACCGCGAGGCCAAGGCACTCGATCGTCGGGCACAGGCAACCTATGAACAGGCTCTTGAAAGCATCGAGAACCTTAAACAACTCATCTCCCTTGATGTCCGCAATGCCCTGCTTGAGGTTGATCGGGGCCTGCAGCAGATTGTCGCCAGTGCCTCCCGGCGGGCTCTCCAGGAAGAAGTTGCCCGGGCTGAATCGGTCAGATTCCAGGTTGGCACGACAACCGCGCTGGATGTGGCTCGGGTTCAGCGTGATTTGCTGGAGAGTCAAATCAACGAAGTAGAAGCCATTGTCAATTACCGCCAGGCTCTCACAAATTTATATCTGGTCGACGGTACTCTATTGCTCAGGCGCGGCATCCAAGGTCCAGGATCAGCGCAGGTCATGCGCTAGTTCTGTACTGCGTACAGCCATCCACCATAAGAATAAAAAGCTGAAAATATTGACAAATATATGGATCGCAAAATGACCGACCCCGCCGGAACCCGCATGGATAAGTACGCGATCACCCGCTTTAACACGCGACTGCAGCACCTGCAGGGCGGTCAGCGCAGCCAGCGTTGAAGCCGCCCGCGCAGCAGTCGGCTCCGGGGACGCGTCACCGAGAGGAACCTTGAGGGTTACGGCTTCGTCTTCTTTTGGACGCATGCATGTGGTGCCGGCCTTGAAGGGGTTTTCAGAGTTTAAGCCGAGATCGATTGATTGCATCAACCTGTTTATCTGCGGTCAGATATCCACCCCAAACGGCTTTGAGATTGCGTTGATAGAGGTATGATTGGACGGGAAATCGGGTAATCTTACAGCTACAATTCTAGGTGTTGCGCACCAGCAATATTACTGCAAAAATTAGTACGACGATTGACACTGCCACAACTGCGATCACCCCCCCGCCCATCCAGGTAAGATTTCCATCCGAACAGACGGCCCCAAACTGGCAATACTCAGACATAAATTTTGCCCAGGCACTTTTAAGAATAGGAGAAATTATCTCCCAGGCTTGAGCAGTAAAGCGAGATATCATTTCCCAGAATTCGGAAAGATAGAAAAGGACCCTCTCCCAGAGTTCAATAAGCTTTTCCATGTTGCCTCCAAGATGTCGGTAGGTGTTAAATGGATCAGTTATTGTTAGGCACATAGAGTAACATACTGCTCACCTGGGTTGCATCCAAAAGATGAGAACCAAAGACCGTTTCTGTAAACGTTCAGACATAGATGCGCAGACAAAACTGAACAGAAGAGGAATCTTCGCTTGCGGATTAACGCCTTAACGCTTTCCTGATAATCATTTAACTTCATATCCTGGCGTAAAATAACATTTCTAATTGACAGACTACCTGGCTTGTTTAGTTTGCTTATCACCATGCCACATCGTGGCATAATGTCTCTCAGAAGAAGTCTTCCAAATCACATTTATCTTTTAGAGACTTCAAATTCTCAATGGAGGAAGCGAAATGATACACGCTTATGCAGCATTCGAGGCTGGAAAAGCACTTAAACCTTTTGAATATGATCCTGGAGAACTTAGCTCCAATGAAGTGGAAATAGATGTAGATTACTGTGGAATCTGTCACTCCGACCTCAGCATGGTTGAGAACGAATGGGGTATTTCGCAGTTTCCCCTGGTTCCTGGCCATGAAGTGGTAGGAACAATAGCGGCCAGGGGCGAGAGTGTGACCCATTTAGAAGTCGGCGACCAGGTAGGTCTGGGCTGGCATGCTGGCTACTGCATGATCTGCAGGGATTGCCTTCATGGAGACCACAATATGTGTGCTAATGCAGAGGCCACTATTGTCAGTCACCACGGCGGCTTTGCCGATAAGGTTCGGGCCCAAGCGACCAGTGTGCTCAAACTGCCAGAGGGGCTTGATCTGGAGAGCGCAGGCCCGCTATTTTGTGGCGGTATCACCGTATTTAACCCACTGATTCAATTCGACATTAAGCCGACCGACAGTGTAGCGGTGATTGGCATTGG
>JARFQM010000270.1 GCA_029287755.1 Desulfofustis sp.
GTCGATTATTATTTGACATACCGCTGATGTCGCAGCCCGTCGGAGTTGCTCGGCCGGTTTCACCACCGCTCTCTCCAGGTTGCCGCCATATTGATTAATAATTGCGACCTGTTCATGTGATTCAGAAGAGGCACCGTGCAGCACAATAGGGTTACCAGGCAGAAGACTCTCGATTTCCTCCAGAATATCAAAGCGTAGTTCTGGCGGCTGCTCACCGGGTTTCAGCTTAAATTTATGGGCACCGTGGGAAGTCCCTATGGAGATTGCCAGACTATCCGCCCCCGTTTTCCCCACAAACTCTTCCACCTCTTCTGGCCTTGTGTAATGACTCACTTCTGAAGAGACTTCGTCTTCAACTCCAGCAAGAACACCCAACTCTCCTTCTACGGTCACCCCCCTGGTATGAGCGTATTCCACCACTTCCTTAGTCAAGCGAATATTTTCTTCAAATGGGTGGTGTGATCCGTCGATCATTATAGAGGAAAAGCCCCTATCGATACACTCCTTGGCAAGCTCAAAGCTGTTTCCATGGTCCAGATGCAGGGCGATTGGAATAGTGCTGCCCATATTTCTTGCCATGGCCACCGCACCTTGGACCATAGAGGGGAGGAATACCGGGTCAATGTAATTCCTGGCGCTGCCTGATACCTGCAGGATAACGGGAGAAGCAGATTGCGCACAACCCACGATAATTGCCTGCAACTGCTCCATATTGTTGAAGTTGTAAGCGGGAATGGCATACTCCCCCGCCATGGCGTTGTTAAACATCTCTTTAGTGTTCACCAAGCCGAGATCTTCGTACCGTGTAGGATTATTCATTATTAACCTCCATCTAGCATCATCTGGTGATAAACTGGACTGATGTGTCCCCAGCCCCCAACCCCGGTGGCTTACCCAGGGCGCGAAGGGGTGGCAAGTGCGCTCGAAGTGTCTAAAAAATATAGCATCACCAACTGCAGTTGATGGTCAGTATGGGCGTCAAGCCAATCAAGGACGGTGCGAGTAACATTTTTCCTGGCAACACCATTAGTTTCCTTCCAATGGCAACAAAACCTGACAAATAGATTATACTTCTATCAACTGAACCTGTGATAACAACTCGTTTACCTGCTGGAGGGAACCCACCGTTGTACCGTTGCAGCTCGCAGTTGCCGCACCACACGCAATTCCTTTACATAGAGCAACTTGCATGCTGTCCCCCTGGCTCAGCCCCCACACCATACCGGCGACCATGGAGTCACCGGCACCTATGGGATTTGCCTCAACTATTTCTGGGCTGACCGCCAGCCACCCCTTGCCCTCACTCACCAGCAAGGCCCCCTTTTTGCCACGAGAAATAACGACATTTTTCGGCCCCTTTTCCTGAATAGCGCTACCCACTGCAACAATCTCTGCAGGTGTACTGATGGGAAGTCCGGTTAGCTGGTGTGCCTCCTCATCGTTGGGTTTTACCAATATTGGTCCTGCCCCACAGCTCTGCTTTAGGGCCTCATCACTAGTGTCTAAGAAGACCTTGCCACCGGCGGAGTGAATGATTTCGATTATCTCACCGTAAAATTCTGCCGGGACACCGGGCGGCAGGCTCCCTGCCACTACCCACCAGTCGCCGGACCGGGCATGAGCCTGGATCTTTTCCTTGAGGAGGACCAGATGTTCTTCAGCGATGGTCGGCCCGGGTTCATTGACCTTCACGTACCTACCGTTTTCGCTGCTGACGATACTCACGTTGGTGCGGGTCTCTCCACTCACCCAGGTAAAATCAGTCACGATCCCAAGGACTTGCAATCGGTTGTCGAGCAGCTCGCCAGTCTTGCCGGCGGCAAAACCAAGGGCAGTGCTCGCCACACCCAGAGATTTGAGCATGCGTGCAACATTAAAACCTTTGCCGCCGCAATCGACCTGCCAGTCAGAGGCACGCAGTACCGTGTCGAAAACTATGGAATCAACGGTGAGTTCACGGTCGACAGCCGGATTCAAGGTAACTGTGAAAATCATAACTCACCCCTTCCAGTATTTTTCAAAAAGCACTTCTTCAGCATCTTTTGTCCACATATTGCCTGGTTCAAGCTTCTCGGCCACCTCTGGGAGGGCGTCTTTAAGCTCATCAAGGCCGACCAGCGGCAAGTCATCGATCTGAGGGAAAATGACTATCTTGCCCGCATACTTTCCATTAATAACCGCCTCGATGCCCTCTTTGGTAACCTGCATTCCGCCGATTGCCCCAACACTGCGCCCCGGAGATAACGACCCTTTAAAGGCCTGGTCAAGAACCTGGCGCTGATCATCCAGAGTCAGTCCGGAGGTTCCCGTGTATTGGGAGTTGCAGAGGTAGACGTTGCTCAGGTTCATGGGAGCCATAGTGCCGTTGGGAACCCCGGCGAAGAAAACAAGCATACCGTTTTCATTCATCAAGGTGTCACCTTCGGCCATTACAGCGGCGATGGGAACACTCACCACAACATCGTCTGCTCCCTTTCCATCTGTCACTTCCATTACAAAATCGTGAAGAGATTTATCGTTGGTCTGCGGGTTATAGGTCAGGAGAGTTCGACCGTTCTGTTCAGCAAGCGGGGCAAATCTCTCTTTAATAGCGTCAAGCCGCTGATCACTTACCTCGGTGGCGATAACGGTAGTCGGTCCATCCGGCAGCTCTATGGCCCGTTGTACATGCATTTGGCCCATCGGACCACCGGCGCCGATGAAAACCGCTGTACCGCGAGGCGTGAGCTCGCATCGGTTACGCTGTTCACCGTATGAAGCCGCAATATCCGGTCCGGTGTTTCCGATAAAGGCGATGTAATCGTAGTGAAGACGACCGACATCCGTACTGACCAGCCCATCCAGAGGGGTTTTGCCAACCATGTTCATGGTGCCCCTGCGGGCAATATGCGTGGCGACATCTCCAACCAGGGAGGCGGAACGGGGATCGAGCATAACGATGTCATCAAAGCCGCTGCCGTCGGTAAATTCCTCGCTCAGCGCTGCAAAGCTCTCAGGGGTGACACCGTTGCGGGTGACAATCTGTGCCGGGCTTTGCTCTGCAAGTTTAGTCAAACTCTCGGGAACATCTGAGAGGACGATTGTAGCCGGAGCCTCAAGACCTGAGGAGAAAATGTATTCAACTGAATCGCCGGGTTGCCCGATGATCCACATAGCGCCGCCCTTTTTGGGGTCCAGACGTCTTCTCTGGGTATACGCTGCCAGCACGCATCCCCAAGGCTCAAGAAGTGATGCCTCAGCATAGCCCATGTCATCATCCACTGGCAGCAGGCACGCTCCCTGGTCGGTCTCGAGCATCTCGGGACCGATCAGGTGATATTGGATGAGGCCGCCGGGAATGGTGTAACCGTAGGCGGTACTTTTACCGTTCTGATAGATATCTGGCTGAACCGCCAGACGCTGACCCGGATAATACGTATCCTTCAGCTCTTCGCCCACTTCAACAACGGTCAGTGAAGCCTCATGACCCAGCCTTGTCGGCTCCTTAGAGAGATCGCGGTTGTAGAGTTTCGGGTGACTGCCACCCTGTTTTATAAGTTTTACATCGGAAAAGCAGAGGCCAACCGAGTCAACACGCACCAGCATTTGGTTTGCCGCCGGCTTCGGAATAGGCAAAGATTCAGGACTGCCGTCTTTTCCTATCTGGTCCTCTCCCGCACCGTACAGATTCCAGACCAGACCCTTTTCGGGCACGGTGATGTCGGCTGAGTGGTATTTTTTATATTGCGATGTCATGATTATCTCCTTGGAGTGTTAAAATATTGATCCTACTGCAGATCGTTGGTTGTTTTGTACAACTCCATGATTGCTTCTGAACTTTCCAGCTGTAATGCATGTTTTGCTTTATCCTGCAATTTACTGTAGCTCACTGCACGAATAATATTCTTCACCGCCCCTACGTTGGCTGGGCTCACTGACAGTTCTGTCACTCCCAGCCCGACAAGAAGTGTGGCGAGATTAGGACTCGCGGCCGCATTGCCGCACACACCAACCCATTTACCCTCGGCCTGAGCGGCTTTTACGGTCATCTCGATCATTTTCACCAAGGCGGGATGGTAACTGTCGGCTTCACAGCAGAGATCTGCATGCAGGCGATCTATAGCCAGTGCATACTGGGTCAAGTCATTCGACCCGATGGAAAAGAAATCCACTTCCTTGGCCAGATGTTCTGCAACCATGACCGCTGAAGGCACCTCGACCATTATCCCCAGCGGCAGCCGGGGAGCATTAAGCTGGGCGCGAACACTCTCCGCCATATCACGCGCTTTGTACCCCACCGACATCCTCCCGAACATGGGACACATAATGTGCAGCCCGGTTGATCCGGATGTCTCTTTCTGCCAAAGCGCTGCCCGGTAAATCGCTTCCAGTTGACGCTTGAACATATCTTCATATTTGAACGACAGGCGAATCCCCCGCATCCCAAGGAAGGGGTTGTCTTCGTGAGGTATATGCATCCAGGACACCGGTTTGTCTCCACCGATATCCGCCGTGCGCACTATCAGCTGGCGACTGCCAAGTTCCTCGATGATCGCTTTTAGACTCTCGCATTGCTCTTCAACCGTTGGTTCCGCAGCAGAAGATTCAAAAAGAAACTCTGTCCTTAACAGCCCCACACCTTCACCGCCATTTTCCAAAACAAGTGTGGCGTCTTCCGGTGTGGCGATATTGCACACAACGTCGATGCGGTGACCATCTTTCGTTTCAGCGACCTCGTGTTTTTGCGAGTCCTCTGCCTTGCGGATCTTTTCCCACTGCCCAATCCAATCCACCCCTTTCTTCTGGGTTGCTTCATCCGGATCGACGTAAATTGACGATGCCTGCGGGTCGACAATAATCAATTCACCATCCTCGATGTTCATAAGCTTTCCCTCACCCAGACCAACCACCGCTGGAATCCCAAGGGCACGGGCAAGAATCGCCATATGACTGTTGGGACCGCCAAGTTCTGTACAGATGCCGCGAACTTTGAGGCCCTGCAACCCAGCTGTTTGTGAAGGCGTGAGATCTTTTGCCAGTAAAATGAAATCGGTTTGAGGATATTCAACGGCCGAAGCAGCCGGTACCATTAGAGCTATTACCCGATCACGCACATCGATCAGATCGGCAATTCTTGCCCTCAATCGCTCATTATCAACCGTTTTCAATGACTCAACCTGCTTTTCAATAGCCTGATGAAACGCCCAGGCAGCAGTCTTGCCGTTGACAATGAATTTTTCACTGTCGGTCAATACCAGTTCATCCTGAAGCAACTGCTTTTGCGCATGCAAAATGGCGGCTTCATTGGGAGCCCTGGTTTGCAGATTGGCTTTCAGATCATCCAGCTGCTGTGCGGCCTCGGCCAGGGCAGTGCTGAAAAGTTTTGCTTCCCCTTTGGGGTCTTGCGCATCCTCCTCGAATTTTATTTTTCCGGCCTGCAGTCGAAATGCAGGCGCCATCGTGATGCCAGGTGATGCGGCAGAACCATTTATCGTCAGACCACACTGAACACCGGGCAGAGCTGAGAGCACGGTCAGCGGAGAATAGGACGCTTTATCCTGTTCCTCATCATCGTCCAGCCCCCGGTTGATCATGTCAGCCAGAACCTGAACCGCCTGTTCCGCCTCAACCCCTTCTGCGGAAATTATCAGTGCATCGCCTTGACTTGCCCCCATAGTTAAAAGCGATGCCATGGATTTGGCGTTTGCCGCCCTCTGATCGTTTCGAATGCGGATATCGGTTTCTGAAAACGTTGCCGCCTTTTCTGAAATCAAGCTGGCGGGACGAGCATGCATTCCGAGGGCATCGACAACCTTTGCCTCCGCTGTGACTGAATAATCTTCCAGCTGTTCTGAGGCCTTCTGTTCCGCTGCATTCAGCGCGTGTAATATATCTGTTTTGTCGGTTGTGGTTGCCAGTCGTTCGGCCAGGGCTTCATCCATGACCACTTCGGTAAGGCGCTGCAGCAGGCTCAGATGATCTTTGCCTTTTGCCGCAATACCGACGATCAATCGAGACACGTCGCCCTTTTCATTCCAGACGACGCCTTGAGGTGCCTGCACGATAAAAACACCAGTTTGAATCACTTGATCCTTCGCTTCATTCACACCATGCGGGATCGACACTCCATTGATCAGATAGGTGCTGACTGTTTCTTCACGCGCACGCAGAGCCTCAAGATAGTCCCCACTGACGAGACCTAAAGAGGACAAGTTTTGAGAAATCAGTTTAAGTGCATCATCTTTAGTCGCTACCTGGGCATTTAATAAAATCTGCTGTGGACTGACCGTCAGAGTATCTTCCTCGACAGTCTTGTTTTCCTGCGGCGCGGGTGGTTGAACGACAGTCTCGGGTGCTTCGGGTTTCTCGGCGCTCTCTGAATTTTTTTGACCACCGATTAGTTTTTTAAAAAATGCCATAGCGCTCTCCTCTAAAAGTTTGTCGATCTTCGAACAAGTCCTTCGCCGGTGGCTTCTGGGTT
>JARFQM010000280.1 GCA_029287755.1 Desulfofustis sp.
ATGTTTTTTTCTATGTGTCCCTGAATTAGTGCCGCGCTGATAGCCCTCTGGTAATGGGCTCCCTCCATCTCCAGTCCCACGGCCTTCCAGGAAGAATTGTGGAAGCGCTCCAATACATCACGGTTTTGCAGTGATGTGCCCAACACCGTCAGCATTGGGCCGCTGAAGACCTTCACCAGGTCGCCGAAATCAGAAGCAGACAAGTCGTTGTCGACGATGTAGTTATGCGGTGTTCCCTCCATGACATGGGCAGTAGCCAGCATGATATCGCCCTTGCTGCCGGGAAGGATACCCGCTTTTCCCATAATTGATATGGATTCTATCTGCAATGATATCTGGATGTCGGATGCGGTGGTGGGGCTCAACAGCTCATCCATGATTTCATATGCCTGGGTACCGAATGCGTAGTCGATAACGACGATCACTGGCTTTCGCCTGCCAACCAGGTCGAGGTCGACAGCCAAGGACTGGTGAAAACATGTTTCGTCAAGTGCGGTCGTATCAATGATCTGGACATCGATGTTGGAACCCGAACTGTCATGATGATCGATAAATCCATAAGCTGCTGCGTACCCTGACACGTCGATATCCTGGTCCCTGATGAGATGAACCATGTCATAGAGATCCTCCGGTACGGCCTGTCCGGAGTTTTGCACGGCACCCCGTCCGTACAATATGTTCCTGATCGAGTGTAAGTTGGCGCTTATAATGTGGATTGGTCGCTCCTGCAGGCCGCTTTTCACGATTCTAGCAACCAGTTCTTCAGCCCAGGCCGCAGCGTACTGGTGGTGCCCGAGCACCTCCTGCAGCGACGGGGTGAAAGAAATGTGCAGAGGCTCCTCAATCCCGTCTTCTTCATCTACCACCCGCTGCCCGAGAGCCAGGACAATCCTGAACAGACCGCTATTATACCCATCCACGCAGTTCTGCTGCAGATACTCATACGTCTTTCTGGTTTCCTGGTAGGTTCGACCGAGAATGATCGAGAGATTCCAGAGTGATGTGTCTAGTTCCTCATCCTGGAGCTCACCATCCTGCTGTGCTGTCTGGTCGAGCTGCTGCCACTCCTTGGTGACCTGATTCGCCGACCGCACCTGCCGGCCGATCTTCTTGGCTTCAATATTGAGAAAGGTAAGGTGGGCTATGATATCATATATTTCAGTGGTTCCTCGAGTGACGACAAAACACATTTCTTTATCGGAAACAAGGTAAGATAGTCTTCTACGTTTCAGCGGAGAGATCTCCTTGAAGGAGGTGCATTGCAGATCCTCGCGTGCCGTCAGAACAATCTTGGTACTCGACTCGACCCCCCGGGGCAGACGGTCGATGACATATTCCAGACCTTTGAGTTCGACAATTCTGTCATTACTCATGGAACCGTAAATCTCAGGGTTGAACTGACGCATGGCATTTTCAAGCTTAAAGCCGGCGGTTCCTGATGGATGGTACGACCCGGTCAGAATAAGGGCATCCACAAGTGTTTTGAAACTTGCAATAGCCGTGCGGGCCTTCTGCGATTTTGATAGTTCTTCCATTGTTGTTTCTCACCATCAGTTTTTGGAGGGGCATCCTTTTTACACCCCCCAGATAACCTTGAAACCGACGGGTCGTCACCTAATTTTTATCCCGACCGCCTTAAAAAAGTGGAGCAGAAGGTTCCATCGGGTCCTGCCGCCTGATCAGAATCATTCAGGGCCCGCTGCCATGGTGTTTCCAAGATAGAGCCGTTGTCGCTTGCCGTGATCAGTTCGGGTGCAACCCAACAAATGGGAGAAAACCAGTCCTCAGGGCTTTACCATGTCCGCCGTGGCTGGGTAGGTGAAATCTTCTGATGGGGTGAGCTGGGCTGCAGGAGCTGCACCCCCTGAAGCTCAGGTCAAACAAGTATTTTCACCCGAGCCTGAGTTTCATCTTTCAGCGGGATTCACCACGATCTTTTTTACCCGCTAAGGCCTGAAGGACAAGACCTGCAACGATTAAAATGAGGCCGACCACCGAGGAAATCATGATTTCCTCACCAACGATGAAATGTATAAGAAACAAGGAGAGAAAAGGTGAAATAAAAATCAGATTGGCTATACGGGCTGTGGAGGTGGTCAGTTTCATGGCCATCAGCCAGGAGATGAAGGCAATTCCCATCTCGAAAGTGCCGACATACGCTGCGCCGAGCAGGCCGGCCCCAGCGACTGCCCGGAAGCCCTCTGTGAGCAGGAGATAGATGCCGATAAACGGCAGGGAGCATAAAAAATTGAGAAACAGCCCGAGCACCGGATCGCGCCGATCCCTGGTATTGGCGATCCAATAAAGTGCCCAGATCACCGTCGATACCAAAGCCAGTGCAACTCCAAGAGAATTTTCAAACTTGAGGGCAAGAACATCGCCCTGGGTGGAGATTACCCAAACCCCCAGATAGCTGACCAGTACCGCCGCTATCTCCAGTACCTTGAGACGATGTCCAAGCAGCGGTACGGATAACAATGACAAGGTTATGGCCCAGGTATAGTTGAGCGGCTGGGCCTGTTGGGCGGGCAACAGGTCATAAGCTTTGAGAAGTATAAGATAGTAGAGAAAAGGCGAGAGCAGCCCAAACAGCAGCGAAGTCTTCCATACGGTCCTGTCGGCCGTTGCCAGCAATGCTAGTTTCCCCTGCAGGGCAAGGGCAGTAAAGAGCACCACACAGGAAACGCAGGACGCATAAAAAAGCAGTTCTGCCGGGGTGAGAAAACGCAGGCTGAGTTTGAAGGCGGACGCAACGGTGGACCACAGTAAAACTGAAACGAGGGCGAATACATAGGCTCTGGATTGATTGGTCATGCGAGCCAAACCTGAATTTGCATTGCTTTCAGCTCTTTGCTAGACGCCGAGATAACGGGATTTGATTTCTGTGGCATCTTGCAGCGAAACCGTAGATCCGGTCCAGACGATCCGTCCCTTCTCCATGATATAGTGATTATCGGCAATGGTGAAAAGTGAATCGAGATGTTTGTCGATCACCAGGATCGCCAAGCCCTTGTCTTTGAGAATGGCAAGACCTCGCCATATTTCCTCCCTGATCAGCGGGGCAAGCCCTTCTGTGGCTTCGTCGAGGATGAGCAGCGTTGGATTGATCATCAGTGCCCTGCCCACCGCAAGCATCTGCTGTTCTCCACCTGAAAGCTGGTTGCCGAAATGAGTCAACCGATCTTTGAGGCGCGGAAAAATCACCATGATATCATCCAGGCAATAGGGTTCAGGATGATTGCGGTAGTTGGCTGCGGTGGCAACGATATTTTCCTTCACCGTAAGGTTGGGAAAAATCTGTCTACCCTCGGGAACCAGGCCAATGCCGGACCTGGCGATTTCATAGCTCGGGAGTCCGTCGATGCGCGTGCCGCCGAATTCCATGCGGCCGTCGTCGATTTCGACAAGTCCCATGATCGCCTTGACAGTGGTACTTTTGCCCATACCGTTTCTGCCCAGCAGAGTTACCACCTCGTCCCGGCGCACCGTCATCGATACACCGAAAAGGGCCTGGCTGGAACCATAGAAAGCGGTGATATCTTCGAGGTGCAGCATCACTGTTCACCCAGATAGGCCATTTGCACTTCGGGATTACTGCGAATCTGCTCTGGGCTGCCGCTTGCTATACAATGCCCATACACTATGACGCTGATCCGATCTGCCAGGGAAAACACCACATCCATGTCGTGCTCGACCAGAAGAATCGTTGTCTGTCCCTTAAGGCCTAGAATTAATTTTTTCAGCTCCACGGTTCCGCCGGCCCCCTGGCCGGCCATCGGCTCATCGAGCAGCAGCAGCTGCGGCCGTCCGACCAGGGCCATGCCCACTTCCAGCTGCCGCTTTTCACCATGGGACAGCTTGCCGGCCAGCTGCTCTGCGTTATCAAGCAAATCGACCCTGGCCAAGGCGCCGGCCAATTCTTGCTGTACGGCTCCCACGGACATGGCATTTTTCCAAAAACGGAAATTATGCCCCTCTCCAGCCAAGATCGCCAGGGCCATATTCTCGGAGACGCTCAAGTTTTCAAAAATCGAGGTAATCTGAAACGACCTGCCAAGCCCCGCGCTGGCTCTTTGATGAACGGGCAGCTTGTTTATTTTTTTGGTGTTCAGAAGAATCGTTCCTGAATCTGCCTGCAATTCACCGCTGAGCAAATTGAGCACCGTGGTTTTACCTGCTCCGTTCGGCCCAATCAGGGCGTGAAGGTGACCTCTCTGGACAGCGAAGCTCAGATCCCTGCTGGCCTCCACCGCACCAAAGAATTTACACAGATTCTTGACCTCTAAAATATAGTCGGCCACTGTTACTCCCTGTGGGTGAGAAGACCGAACAAGCCCCGCTTGGCAAAAAGGACGACGATGATCAGTATCGGCCCGAGATAGACCATCCAGTGTTCGGTATACATGGCTGTCTCTTATACACATCTGACGCTGCCGACGATGAGTACAACGTGGTGGGGTGG
>JARFQM010000345.1 GCA_029287755.1 Desulfofustis sp.
GAATCGCTCAGATTGCAATTGATACCGATGCCGATGACAGCAAAGCTGTCGCCGGGCGCAAGTGAGGATTCACAGAGGATGCCGCCGCATTTTCTAGATTTGATATAGAGATCATTGGGCCATTTCAGGCCGACTGGTATAGTGCAGATTTCCTGCAGGCACTGGGCGGCTGCGACTCCCGCAACCATAGTCAGTTTGGGATACTCCGCCAGCCCGATATCAGGCCTTACCAGATATGAACAATAGAGGTTCTTACCCGGCGGTGAAAACCAGGCGCGGCCCAGCCTGCCCCGTCCGCCGGTCTGGGTGTCGGCAAGCACCCCGCTGCCGTGCTCGCCGCCCTGCTCTCCCAGTTTCCTGGCCACACGGTTGGTCGAGTCGGTGCTCTCTAGAAAGATATCCCTATAGTCCATAAAAAAAGCGCAAAGTTCGGCTGAACTTTGCGCTGCAATCGAGGTCAGAAGGAGTACGTCTACTTTTTCTTTTCCTCGTTCTGAATACGACTAGGATCCGCATACATGGTGGTGGAACCAGACGACCAGAACATCAACCGACCTTCACGAACGAGTTCGTTGGCGACATTCTTGATCTTGCGTGGCTTGGCGTCCGGATCGCACTTGTAAAAATCTTTTATGTAGAGCTGCGGTTTCGGCGATTTTGCGGCTTTCTCACAAATAGCATCTTTTAGTTCATCATCACTCAGAGGCATTTTCTTTCTCCTTTTTTAATGTGACCAAAAGGGCATCAAAGCCCGCCCCGCAGTGCGGGACGGGCTCTCGATCAGCAGAAAACCAGTCAAGTCAACTATTTGATATGGCTGGTGAACTTGAACTGAGTGGTTGTGCGCCAGGTATTATACGCCAGGCGGTAATCATCGATGCTCTTTTCTGTAAATGGGATATCGCATTTCTCGAAGAAGCGCTCCCAACCAATCCTTTCGGCCCACTCGCCAACACGCTCGTATTTATTCGCGTCTTTTGCATAGGCTTCGAGAATCTTCTTCACTGCCTCGACGGTCTCCGGCCAGAGCGGCGTGTTGTTGGGCAGGAATGGAATAACCAGTTTGGAAAATTTTGGCGCCGAACGAGTATTGGATACCTTGCCGCCGACCAGAATTGCAATTCCGTCACCATCCGGGTCTGCCATCGGCATGGCCGGACACATGGTGTAGCAGTTACCGCAGAACATGCAGCGCTCGACGGTAACTGAGACAGACTTGATTTCCTCACCGTCAACCGTCGCTTTGGCGGGCTTCACTGCTCCCAGCGGACAGGAGGCAATGGCCAGCGGCAATTCGCAGACACCGGTGATGCGCTTGTGATCGATCATCGGCGGCTTGCGGTGGATACCGAGTATGGCGATGTCGGACGCATGTACCGCACCGCACATGTTCAGGCAGCAGGCCAGAGCGATACGCACCTGAGCCGGCAGGGTCATGGAGGTGAAGTATTCGAACAGCTCGTCCATGACGACCTTGACCGGTCCTGAGGCATCGGTGGCCGGGGTGTGGCAGTGGATCCAGCCCTGGGTGTGAACGATATTGGTGACGCCGGCACCGGTTCCGCCTACGGGGAACTTGTTGCCGCGGCTGGCCAGGTCGTCAAGCAGGGGCTGAACCTTGTCTTTTGCGTCAACCATGAACTCGATGTTGTTCCTGGTGGTGAAACGCAGGTGGCCGTCGCAGTGGGCGTCGGCGATATCGCAGATCTCGCGAACGAATTGACAGGTCATCAGTCGAGCGGTACCAACGCGCACGGTATAGACTTCGTCGCCGGTTTCAGATTTGTGCATCAGGACGCCGGGCTGCAGAATTTCGTGCCACAGCCACTTGCCTTTGTTCTCCTTAATGACCGGCGGGAAGAACTGGGCGTAATGTGGCGGGCCAAGATCTGTGATACGTCCTTCCATCGGTTTGTCCGGATTATATCCCATGATATTTCTCCTTATATAGTTAATGATAAATAGTAATAATCCGATTAGGCAGCGTGACGGGCGCGAAATTCGTCGATGTCACGTTCAAAACCGCCTTCAACCTCTTCCTCGGCCCAGAACACGTAGGGATTCTCACGCGGAATCCTGATCATCTGAGGAATCGGTTCAAGACCCATAATCTTGATGAAGTTATTCAGACCAAAACGCTGCATGGTCTCACCAACACGCTCACGGTTCTTACCAACTTCCATCCACCAGTCCCAGACGGTTTCGATGAACTCGATCAGTTCCTCGAATTCGTTCTCCTTTTCAATTTTCATGAAAGGAACGATCAGGGTCGACATCTGGGCACCGTCGAGGATCGGGGCTTTGGCGCCAACCAGAATGGAGGCTCCCTGATCTGCGCCGGGACGCAGGGCCCGAGGCAAGACGTTGATGCAGTGCATGCAGCGGGTACATTCCTTGTCGTCGATTTTCAGTTCGTCGCCTTCCATCCACATACATTCGGTCGGGCAGAGGTCGATAACCTCTTTCTGGATGTCGAACGGACCCCAGTCGCGACCGCTGTGCGAACCGCCGTTGGCCGGATAGTTGCCGGCGACATATTCTTTTACCGCGGCCTGATCGATGCGGATCTCGTCTCTCCAGGTACCGATGACGGATATGTCGGAACGGGCAATCGCGGCGACACAATCGTTGGCACAACCGGAGAATTTGAACTTGAACTTGTACGGGAAAGCCGGCCGATGGATCTCATCCTGATAGTGCAAGGTCAGGTGATAGCAGGTCTCCTGGGTGTCGTAGCAGGCCCACTCGCAGCGCGACTGACCAAGACAACACTCCGGAGTACGCAGGTTGGAACCGGAACCGCCGAGTTCCTGACCCATATCATGGGTGAGGTCCCAGAAAAACGGTTCGAGCGCCTCTGTCCGGCAGCCAAGCAGAATGATGTCGCCGGTGGAACCGTGCATGTTGGTGACGCCAGAACCGTGCTTCTCCCAGAGATCCATGAGCTTGCGCAGGTTCTCGGTGGAATAGTATTTCGATGCCGGCTGGGCAACACGAATGGTGTGGAAATGCTCAACACCCGGAAATTGCTCAGGAACATCAGAATAACGACCGACAATGCCGCCGCCGTAGCCGAAAACTCCGACGATGCCGCCGTGTTTCCAATGGGTGATCCGGTCCTTGTAAGACAGTTCAAGCTGACCAAGGATGTCGTATACTTCCGGCTTGGTCTCGGCCTGATGCTTCAGGTCGCTTACGAAGCTCGGCCAGCGGCCGCCTTCCAGCTGGTCCAACAAGGGTGTCTCATGTTTTGCCATGATTTCCTCCTTTAAATTACTGTTAGTACTGCAACCCTATCCAAAAATCTCTATATACAGATCACGTATCATGAACAAAAGAACCAGCCTGTGTGCGGTATCGGGCTCTCTTATCTTTTGTTATCTTTCAACTGGCTTATCTCGCGCAACGAAAGCACAATACACTGAACCGGCGAATAATTATGTAGCAGATGAGGATATAACTCCAGGTTTCTTTTGTCAACAAAAAAGCAACCGGTTTCGGCCCCGAAAATGAACAGCCGTTCACCGCCCGGAGCGCGCCCCAGCCCTTTATTTTTAAAGCGCTGCGAGGAATTGCTCCTCCACGGAAGTACCACATTTTTTGTTGGCCTTCATGTGCTCCAGAAAGCGGTTGGCAAGGACCTTTCCCAGTTCCACTCCCTCCTGGTCGAAGGAATTGATGTTCCAGGCAAATCCCTGGAACACTATCTTGGCTTCATAGAGGGAGAGCAAACGGCCCATGTTCAGTGGGTCGAGTCTGGGGGCGATGATCATTGAACTTGGCCGATTGCCGCTGAAGCGCTTGTTGGGATTCTCATGTTGCCGGCCCGTCGCCAGAGCGACGACCTGGGCCATGAGGTTGGCCAGCAGCTTCTGCTGCGAAGTGGTGCCCTCAACGGTGATATCCTCGCCGTACTGGCTGTCGAGAAAGCCAATGAACTCAGCGGGAACGATTTCAGTGCCCTGGTGCAGCAGTTGGTAGAAGGCATGCTGGCCATTGGTTCCCGGTTCGCCCCAGACCACCGGTCCAGTCTTGACTGATACGGGATCACCGGCCACGGTGATTGATTTACCGTTACTTTCCATGTCGCACTGCTGCAGGTGGGCGGGAAATCTGTGCAGGGCCTGGCTGTAAGGCAGTACCGCCAGGGTCGGACAGCCGAGGAAATTGTGGTTCCAGATGCCCAGCAAGGCCAGCAGCAGAGCCATATTATCGGTGACCTTGTAGATCTCGCAGGCATCATCCATTTCTGATGCTCCCCTGAGAAAAGCTTTCAGCCGCTCTGCACCGAGTCCAAATCCCAGGCTGACACTGCCGACCATGGAGGTGACGCTGTATCTGCCGCCTATATAATCGTACATATAAAACGAACGCAGATACTTCTCCGGATTGTCCATCGGGCTGCCTTTGCCGGTGACGGCGATGAAGTGCCGCGCTGGATCGACCCCGGCCTGCTCCAACCTGGAGCGCACCAGCTCTTCATTGGTGCGTGTTTCAAGCGTCGAGCCGCTCTTTGAGACCACCGTCACCAGAGTCCTGGAGGGATCAATCGAGGCCAGTACCCGGGCCGCATCATCGGGGTCGACATTGGCGATGAAATGAACCTGCCGGCTCTCCAGTTTGTGCGCCTGAAGGGCCTCATACACCGCTCTCGGTCCGAGGTCCGAACCTCCGATCCCGACATTGACCATGGTGGTGAACTGGTTCTGCTCATCGATCTCGTGTAAAAATGATTCAAGCTTTTTCAGCTCGGCGGCAGCCTGACGAGCCGAATCCGGCTCTTTGGGCTGGTCCGTGAAGATATCCCGGGATGAAGTGTGCAGCACTTGACGGTTCTCGCTTTCCCACCCCGAGATTTTGTTGATCACCGCACCTCTTCTCATCTCCTTGAAGCGCTCAACCAGCCGCTGTTCGTCGGCAAAATCCTGGAAGGCCGCAAGCACATCGTCGTCCACCCGCTGGGCCGCATAAAAAAGCCGCAGGCCTGCCGAAGCACACATCAGCTCAGCGATTCTGCCCTCCTGTCCCAATGCTCCGGGAGCGGCAAGGTCATAAGGGTTCTGGGCCAGTTTCTGCAATTTTCGCCACGCTTGGCTGTCTCTCACATCGGTTGTCATGGGCACCGCTCCATTGTCGTTTTCTTTACTTCTAGTGCTCCAACACTCATTCCTTTTCTATGATGGGACTCGTTCCTTTGCAGGCCAGGCGACGCAGTTCGGCAATTGTCTTACGATAATCAGCACTGCCGTAGACGGCTGAACCGGCAACGAAGATATTGGCGCCGGCAGAGGCCACAATAGCGATGGTCTGGGGACCAATTCCGCCATCGACTTCGATGCCCACGTCGAGCCCCCGGCTGTCGATCATCTTCTTGAGCCGCCGGATCTTCTCCAGGATGGCCGGAATGAAAGACTGTCCGCCAAATCCCGGATTGACCGTCATCAGCATCACCAGGTCAAGGTCATCGAGCACGAATTCCACCATATCCAGGGGGGTCGCCGGATTAAGTACGGCACCTGCAAGCAGCCCCTGCTCGCGAATATAGCTAAGGGTGCGCTGCAGATGGGTGCAGGCCTCCACATGGACGGTGATCCAATCGGCGCCGGCATCAATAAATTGATCGATGTAATAGTCCGCATCACTGATCATCAG
>JARFQM010000376.1 GCA_029287755.1 Desulfofustis sp.
GTTCTTTTTCCTTGGCGACCTGTTGTTCACTGCACTGTTTGGCAGCAGCGTCGGCGGCAGCCTGCACGGTAGCCTGCTGCTCTGGGGTCAGTTCGTCCCAGACCTTTTTAGAGATTGAGATGTAGTTCAAGTCAACCAGATGGGAGGTCAGGATCACTTGCTTAGTTACTTCATAGAACTTTTTGTCTACCATGGTCGGCAGCGGGTTGTCCTGACCATCGATCGCTCCGGATTGAAGGCCGGTATACACCTCGGCAAAGGCCATCGGAGTGGGATTTGCACCCAGGGCTTTGCCCAAGAACTGCCAGGCGTCGGTACCAGGCATACGCAGGTTGACACCGGCCAGATCCTCGGGCTTCATGACCTTCTGGTCAGTACGCAGATTGAGTTGCCTGGCCCCAAAATACATAACTGAGAGCAGCTTCAAATTTAATTCTTCCTCGGCTTTTTTCTTGAATGGATCCATTAGAGGATCGTTAAAAACGGCACGCTGGTGTTCTGCATCACGATGAACATAGCCAGTTGCGAAGATTGAAAACTCGGGGAAAAACACTGCCAGTTCCTGGGCCGAGGCCAGCGCCATCTCCAGGTTGCCGCGGGCGATCGCCTCCAGTTCGGTCCCCTGCTTGAAAAGCGAGGAATTCCAATGCGCCTCGTACTCAGCGAATTCAGCAACAGCAGGGGCGAATTGCTCATCCAGGGCGATGGCGCGCGTTCCGGTTGGCGAGCCGGAACCGGCCATGCGCAGCTTGATCTTATCCGCTGAAAGAGCCTGGCTGGCCAGCCCGCAAACCAGCACTAGAGAGACAAGTGCTGACATGATGGTACGGCTCGATAGTTCGAATTTCATGATATCTCCTCCTTTTTGTTGAATTGTACACCCACAACGGGTGTCCTGTTAGAAAGAATAGCGTATTTCTGAGAAGAATACTATTCCCTTTGCTCGTTGTCCATAACTTTAAAGTAATCGCAGAACCTGGCCACCAGTGCGGTTGCCCCAGTCAATTACCGGCCTCACCTCCCAATTCCAATTCAATGACCATATGAAACCTTTGAATCATGGATCACGGGCACATTTCTGGTCGCTAAATGATCAAGGTGCTGCCTGGCAGTCTGAAGACAGCGGCGGGCATGCTCCTCATGGCCAAATTCTTTTATCCTGGCAGCGTGAGGCAGTTCGATAGACATAGGTACCTGTGGAATTCTTTTTAAAATTGAAGAGAAATCGACACACCCCTCGCCGAAGTAGAGGCGCTCATCTCTGGCGGCATTGACCATCCCGGACCGGTCGGCAGGAATTTTCGTGGGTGCATCGCAGACGTGCAGAAAATGGATCCATTCTATTGGCAGCTCCTCCAATTCCTCAACCCGCACCTGGGAAAAATGATAATAGAGGGTGTCGAGCAGGATTCCACCATTGCTGCGATCGGCAGCCTGGACTATATCAGCAGCTTCCTGAAGATTGGTAAGACGGGAAAAGGAAGGAAATTCCAGACTCACCGACAGTCCGAGGGGTTTAGCCAAATCGCAGATTTCCGCGTAACGATCGATGACAAAATTTCGATTATCCCGAGTTGTGGTCCAGGCGCTTGAAATCACGTGCCTGGCACCCCACTCAGCGGCTATTTCCATGGCCGGCAGATAGGTGCGCGGCTCGACATCTTCGACAATGCGCGCCAGTTCCAGATCGAGGAGCCCTACTCCCGTTTCTGCGAAGGCGATTCCAATCTTCCTGATCATTTCCTTATCGCCGATTGGAAAGGGAACTTCCCCGGGAACTCCCATGGGAATGAGCCTCAGGCTGACAAAATCATAGCCTGTTCGGGCAGCAATACGGATCATCTCCAGGGGTGAGCAGCCGCTCACCGTCAGGTATGCCAGTGAATACTGCTTTGCCATGTTTCGATTCTCCCACACGTGAAAATCTCTTGTTTGTCGATGCCTGGTCCTCGAACGCCGATCAAACGCTGTCCAGCAGCTCTTTGGGATTGACTGGCCCGCCGGTTTCAGCTGATTCCAGAACGGCCAGTGTGGTTGCCAAGGTCATCAGGCCGTCGGCCGCGGTGATGACCGGCTCTTCATCGCCCCGGATAACATCGCAAAAATGCTTCAACTGGGCGGTGAATGGCGCCGAGTACGGTACCGATTCCGAGCGTCTCATCAGTGGTTCCCACCACCCTTTTTCCCGGCCGTGGGGGTGGGACCAGACTTCCATGTTGGGAAACGAAAGAGACCCTTTGGTGCCCAGGAAGCGATAGCAATCCTGGTCGGTTTCGAAATAATCGGAGTTTTCGCCGGAAGTAAGCTCATACGACCAGGGTGAAGGGGCTGCATCGCTAACCAGGGCTGTACCGAGAGCGCCGTCGACAAGTTCAAACCTGATGCTGACCGTATCTTCCACCTCGCCCGAACGCACCAGGCGACGCGCACTGGCGCTGATTTCGACGACATCGCCGCAGATAAAGCGCAGGTTGTCCATTTCGTGAATGATATTGATCAGGATGGGTCCCCCCCCTTTTTGAGATCTCCAGGCCACCTCGAAATAGACGTCCGGCTTCATCAGAGCCCACAGCATCGAGATGCCGACGAGCTGGCCGAGCTCGCCGCCCTGAACAATCTCTCTTGCTCTTCGAATCAGAGGATAGTAACGTCGGTGATGGCCGACCAATAGGCTGATTCCGCTCTCTTCAACCGCTTCCACCAACCGTTTTCCTTCCTCCAGGGTGGAGGTGATCGGTTTTTCGGTGAGCACGTGAATACCCTTCCCGGCGCAATACATGCCAACCTCGGCATGGAATTGGTTTGGGGTTCCGTCAATCACCCCCTCGAGCCCTGCCTGGTCGATCATCTCCCGATAATCGCTGAAGAAGGGGATACCAAGATCTTCGGCGAGGGCCTGACGATCAGGATTCACATCGCAAAGAGCAGCCAGCTCTCCGTTATCGATATTTTTTGATCCTTCGATGTGTTTGGCAGATATCAAACCACCGCCGATCAATCCGAGTCTAACTGGCTCCACCATGCTCTCACCTGAAAGTTACCTGATCTGGTCACTGCCGGGTCGCCACCAACAGTCAGTAATTATCTGGTAATAATAAATAATAAATTATTTATTCAAGCTAATCCCTATGCATCTAATTCCTTTCGCCACTCTTTGTTCTTTTATGTTATCCTATCATGCAGTACATAGTAG
>JARFQM010000391.1 GCA_029287755.1 Desulfofustis sp.
GGCACGAAACCAATGAAAACAGAAGATATCGTAACAACGCGTCTTCCATATGCACGCAGTCGTCAAGGGTCATGCTGTGCCCGCTGGCCATCTCCGACAGCTTAGCCCAGAAGTTACATCCCACAAAGCTTTAGGGCACACGATTTAGCACCTTCTATATCGGCTAGTCGCGCAATCATGATTTTCTGGGCCTGTGGTGAACCGGCGCCATGAATCGATTCCGTGAGATATGAAACCGCACCGGTTCCTAGACAGATATTCTCTATCAAACGTTGAACCCTCATACGCTGATCGCTACTCACACCTGCCTTCCCGGCCATGTATTTGCGGACATATCCTCCGATTTCCGGATGCTTTTGATCTTCTATTGAGGGCATGGTTACCAGGATCCCGCCAGCGATATCCTGAGCCAGACGCGAAATTTCAAACGGAAAGCGTGTAACGTTAAGTTTGCAAACATTGGCCAGCAACTGATTGACAACAAAAGATCCGCTTGAGGTGTGATATCCCTGAGCCGCACTGGCCAAGGCAACACCATGCAGCGTTTCGTTTAGATGGATCATCTCGGAAAGTTTATCCTTGAAATGCGAAGCCGTGTGCGTGCCCTGGTATTCAGCAATAGCCGCCGTGGCCCCAATGAGGACATCCCCAACCCCGACCTTACAGCCACCATAACTGGTTCGATGATTGGCGGCAAAAAGCTCTACCAGGCGCCCGGCAAAGGAATATTCGCCCTTCATGAAGATTCTCTCCCGAGGAACAAATACATCGTCAAAAACCACAAGGGCTTCACATCCACCAAAGTAAAGATTGCCCACATCAGGCCGGTCGGTTTCCAGCCGTCGTGTATCCGATGGCTGACGTCCGTAAACCAGAGTTACACCCTTTGTGTCAGCCGGGACAGCAAACGCGATAGCAAAAGCCTGGTCTTCTTCCCTCAAAGCCCGGGTCGGCATGACCAGGAGTTCATGGGAGTTCACACCACCGGTAATATGCAGTTTGGCGCCCCTTACAACAACCCCGCTATCGGTTTCTTTGACTATGTGCAGGTACTGATCCGTGTCTTTCTGCTGGGAAGGGGATAGGCTTCGATCCCCCTTGCTGTCGGTCATGCAAGCAGCCGGAACCAGATCGTTGTCCTGAATATCATTTAAAAATTTCTTAAACCGTTCGTGATATGGCGTATCATATTCCGCATCGATCTCATGTGTGATAGCGTAAACCGAGTTGATGGCGTCCATACCTGCGCAGCGTTGAAAACAGCACGCTGTCCTGCGGCCCAACTCCCGCAACATGAGAACTTTGTTTATCAAATCCTGCGAGTTCTGCTGAATGTGGGTGAAGCGATTGATGCGTTCCCCACTCAGGTGCGATTTTGCCGTGAATAGATCTGGCGATTCAAGGGCCTGCTGGTAGGTCTCGGCCATTGCCATAACCCCTGGTGCAGCAATGGGGTTTTTCGCTACATCGACCACTTGATTTCCCTGAATAAAAACACGGTGTCCAAGCTTGCTCAAACTTTCAAGATACTGCCCTTTCGACATTAAAGACATGGAATACTCCTTTCAAACAAAGGACTTCTCGGAAATCGGAATCAATTGCCGATGGCAATGAATCCTTCGGTGGCATTGACAGTTGCATGCTGCCCTGTTTGCAACATCTGAAACGAGTTTTCATCAAGAGAGATGATGGGAATTTCTTTGCCGTAAAAATGCTTGCAAACAATGGGTCCGGTGGCCAGGATGGGTTCGGTTCTTATATTAACAATTGCTGCCGGTGACTTGTTTACCCTTGCTAATTCCAAAAAAATCAGAGAACCGGTGCTGGATCCCTTGCCAAAGGGGAACACCAGTACTTTCCCCTCTATGCTCTGGTTGAAAAGCTCATGACGGGGGTCGTTGATAATGCCGGTTGCAGGATCTACTCCGCCCCAGAAACTTATGGCCTGCGCGGTCTTTAGCACCTCTCCTTCGGCAACTCCCGGTACCACAGAGCATCCCTTTATTATTTTCTCCACGGTGATTTCATCCTATAGATTTTTCCCCGCACAGCCGTTTCAACGCAGTCTTCTATACTTGCGTAGGCTGCATCAAAACCGCTTTGAGAAAAGCAGTAGTTGGCAAATTTGGCAGAATCGGTCATGGCAGCTGTAAAATGCCAGGTCTCTTTGGGATGTTGTAATGGACACCCGTCCGTAAATACCATCACACCCGCATCGGTCAGATCGGCTAGAATACCGTTTCCTTCTATCCATGCATAAACGCTTCTGTTCGTAAACGCCCAGAATACCACAGAACGGTGGACCTTTTTCCCATTTGTCAGTTGCGCTAGCTTGATAAATTCGGCCGGTGAGTAATGCGGGCAGCCGGTAACAATCAGGTCTACCGCATCTTTATTCATCGTCCAGAGCCGATTTTCCGCCTGCTTGATCAGTTCGGGGGTGATATCATATACGTTTTCCGGCTTATTTCCATGAAGGCACATCTCCAGCGTCTGTGCCTCAGGGGTGATCCCGACCATATGGAACAGGCCTACTGCGCCGGAGGAAGCCGCCGCCGCACAAAATCCCTTGAGGCTGTCAATTTTTATATTCTGAGGGATTCCGGTGATGGCCGCCACCTGATCTCCGGCCATCTCTCCAAAAAGATATCCCAAAAGCGGATAGATCCCCTCATTTTCAAGCATTTGAGGCGTGATTTCTTTTAGCCGAACCAACATCTTGGCCTTTCGATTTTCAGTAAGATGATAACCGAATTTAGGAACCTTTCCGATAATCGCCGCACAGATATCCATCAGATCTGCGTACCGGTTGGTCCGCGCGCCGATGATTGAGTTGGCAAAAGCGATGGCGTTGGATTCGCCCCAGGCAATCTGTTCCCCGAATCGTGGAATAATTCCGTTTTGATAGGGAGTACAGGTCCAGGTAGGGGTAGCCCTCATTTTTAGATAGGCTTTTTCCATGCGTTTGTGCTTTGATAGGGCTTCAGGTGGGACCCGGTATGCTTTCCATCGCTTCAGGTCGATGGAGCTTGGATTGAGAGAAGTGGGGACTGCCACTTTTCCTCCAAGATCGGCCATTTTTTCGGCAAACTCCAATCCGGCATCGACCATGTAAAGGGTGGCATCGATATGTACCTGCGACACCGGCATCAGTTCCTCAGCACCGAAAAGCTCTCCCAGGTCGACCAACACCGCCAGGGCGATTCGTGCGGCTGCACCCTGTTTGCCATCAAGGATACTTTTTTCCTCATCCGTTAAATGCATAACATTCATTTCATTTTAGGGTGGCCAAGATGGTCACAATTCCAGCCATATCCCAACACCCTTCTCCACTGCCCGCTGGTAAAGTAGTGGTGCCACGGCCATATCATCTAATGCATTTCCCAGGTTAGCCGTCATGGTCCGTTCTTCGGGAGCCTGGCGGCCTGGCTTTTTGCCTGCAACCAGCTCTCCCAAATCAGCATGAATATCCGGAATATTCTGCAAATAGCCATTTTGCTGGTAGAGGCGAAGCTGTGGGGTATCATCTGTGCAAAATTTAGCTGTGTCCCGCATGGCGTCAGGGTGCCAGTATGAATCATAATCTATCAAGGATGCAAAGGCACCTTCATCCAACCAGCCGGCCTGAATCGTGGCATGGGGCGTTTTCATAATCGGACCGGCGGTGACCACGATATCGCAGCCGGCTACCGCCTCTCGCGGCGATTTCACCGGCACTACCTCCAGATCACAGCGGCTTGTGATTTCCTCTGAATAGCGCTGCAAGGCTTCAGCGTCCACATCGTATGCCATGATTTTTTGGAGTGGGAAGAGCACATTGAGCGCCTCTACATTGCTGTGCCCCTGAATACCGCAACCCAACATTCCCATCACGGATGATTCGGGACGGGCCAGATGGCGTGCGGATAGGGCGGTGGCAGCACCGGTACGCTTGGCAGTAATCCAGGTACAGTCCATCACTGCAAGGGGC
>JARFQM010000396.1 GCA_029287755.1 Desulfofustis sp.
CCATGATCGAAAGGTGTCCAGCCAAAGACTGCCCCCCATTGCCTCCACCAACTATTGTCCATTTCGTCGTTTTAGCCATATGTCTCCCTCGCGTGATTTTTATTTGGAGGTATCAAAGCAATGACTGTGCCAAAGGAGTAACGCTTTATAAAAACACAAAATATCAGCACGATAGGTGCAGGTTATCTGCCGTGACCAGCGGCATGCTATAGGGTCGCGTCTTAATATGATACACCCCGGAGGAATGGGAGGGGCTGAAGTGGAAGTTATTCTTTGAAAGGAAGAACGAGTGTATTATTTTGAGTCATGATCAATTTTGAGACAGATCTTGTTCATCCGCGAGGGCGAACTGCACTGTTCGGAAGGTCTCTGGCATTTACATGGTCTAGATGGAGATCCAGTCGAATCATAATGAATCAAGGGACATGCTCCACTTAATGGGGTTGAAGTTACACGACCACCAGGGTGAGGTCGTCATCGCTTTTCAGCCCTTCTGAAAAATCGGTATGCTCCTGAAATACTTTTTCGAGGATCGTATGGGAATCGTGAGCCGCTGAATTACGGATAATTTCCCTCAAACGCTCTTTGCCAAACATTTCACCTGACGGATTGCAGCCTTCCCAGATGCCATCAGTTCCGATGATGATCACCTGGCCTGGTTTTAGCCCGTTCCTGCTCTGCAGCATGTACTCGTAATTTTCTACAACACCCAGAGCAAGACCTGGCCCCATGAGTTCTTCAAAAAGATCCTTCTCCGGATCGTATATCAAGGCTGGATCGTGTCCAGCCCGAATCCATTCAAGCTGCTCTGCGGGCCGGTCCAAAGACAGGTAAAACATGGTCATGAACCTCCCCGATTCGGAGAAGTCTTTGGTCAGATGTTGATTCAGGGCGGTAACAATCTCGATCGGGTTCCCGGTATGGGATGCTCGCATGCGTAAGAAGGCTCGCGCACTCGACATGAGGAGCGCGGCATCAACTCCATGACCAGTAATATCGCCGACCACAATGGACAACTTTTCCGTTTTCCTGCTCTCGTCCCAGAGAAAATCGAAGTAATCACCGCCTACCTCATCACATGGAACATTGCGGCTGGCTATATCAACCCCGGCCATACTCGGCGCCCGTTCCGGCAGCAAGCCTCGCTGTACCTCACCTGCAAGCTCTAAAGCTTTTTTCTGCTGAGTCATGTCGGTAACAAAAGCCATGTTGCCTATTATGTCGCCGCTGTCTGAGCGCAGGGTGTTGGCATGGACCAGGACAGGCACGACTCGCTTGTCTTGATACAAAACTTCGCATTCGAACTCGCGATAATCGAGCCCGGTACTCTGCTTCCGGCATTCAGCCAGATATTTTCGGTACTCCCCGGTTCCTTGAGCAAATGGATTTGAGCCGTAAAGATCTTCTTTCTCCCTGCCAACCATCCTGGCAAAGGCATCGTTCAAATCAACTATGCAAAGGTTTTCATCCATGAGCAGAAATCCTTCGCCGGCTGTATCGACGATTCTCCTATATTTCTCCTCGCTTCTGCGCAACTTTTCCTCAGCTTCTTTCTTCTCGTGCACGTCAACTATAATACCCTGGTGATAACCTTCACCGGTCACTTCATCCTCGACCACCGAAGTGCGATCTTCCACCCAGCGTAATTCGCCGTCCTTGGTGACGATACGATAGGTCTGGCTGTAGTTCTCAATGCCTTTACTTACGTGTTCCTTTATCTCCTCCGTAATCAAATCGATATCTCCAGAATAGACAATCTGGCGGAACATCATGCGGTTTTCCAAGAAGTCTTCCGCTTGATAGCCAAACCGGGATATGTTCGGCGACACGTAGACCATCTTCCTCTCTTTAACGTCCTCGGCGGCCTTTCTGCGGAACAGGATTGCCGGACTGTTGTCAATGATCATTTCAGCCAGCTGCAGTGCCTGAGCGCCCCGCTCAATGCCATTTTTATTGGCATTTTTGCCTGTCAACTCATTGAGTTGCCTTTTTAGGTAAGCCACCCGTTTGTTGAGCAGGGCGATTTGACTATAGGCATCCTCTGCGTGAGCTGGATCAGCCAGTACATGGTCGTCAGATTTCATGATAGCAAAGTTTTTTGGAGGGACTATGACACCCTGCCCGAACCGTTTTATGAGCTAAAGTATCAGGGTGATCTCGAATACGCGAGGCGTGACTGCGCGTGACTACTACATTGTAGTAAAATTGGTATGGTTTATTTTGCTGTCAAGCTGCTCTTTTCCACATGGCTAAGAGTCATCCAATTGCTGTCTTTACAATAACTCTGCCTTGTCCTGTTTCCAGAACGGCTGGCACGGTTTCACTACGGAAACTGCAATAATCGTCTTGTTCAAGCCATTGAGCCATTTGCAAAACGATCTTTGCGCCCACACTCTGCGTTATGCTCAAAATTTTATCCTCGGAATATCAATCACATGCCTGTGGTAAAATTTCTCGTATGGATTGATTTTGAACGACAATCTTAGTTTTGCCAAAGGCTCCATTGATTTGAAAACACCGCCTTAAATCTCAAGAGCCAGAAATTCTTTTAAAAAATCATCAAAACTCTGCGTATCGCTGGCTTCGAGTTGCTGCTGCTCTTTTAATGAAGCACGGGCGCGCTGGGTCAGGTCCTGGTAGACCTGGGCAGCCGATGAGAGCTGCCCGAAGGTTTCCCTATGCTCCCGGCTTTTCTGCAAAATCCACTGGGTGTAGTTGAGCCCGGTTGCACGTAACTCGCCCAGCACCTTGGCCGATGGCGTCTCTGAGGCATGGTGGAGCTTTTGCAGTTGAGCGTCTAGCGCTTTGCTGTAGGCATTGGTATCGTGTACTTCATTTAGAAGTTCTGCGGTCCCGAGCATCTGATCGAGCAAGGAATTGCCAACTTCAATCAACGGAAATTCACCAGCAGGGGTAGCAAGCCGTAATCCCGGTTGTCGACCTCTGGTGATGACCTTTTGCGTATTGTTGCTAACCATCCTGCATTCAGCGGCGCAAATATCCTGTTCATCCAGCAGCAGGCAGCTAATCAGGAAGGTATCGAGAAACAGTGCCTGCTGGGTATCAATACCCATCGGCAGGAAGGGATTGATATCGGTATTGCGAATTTCTACATACTCCACACCCCGATTTTTAAGAGCAGTAAGTGGTCTCTCCCCCGGCCGGGTGACCCGCTTCGGGCGAACATCACTGTAGTGTTCATTTTCAATCTGTAAAATGGTGTCGTTCAACTGGCGATAGGCTCCCCCAACCTTCACACCTATCTTCCTGTAGGGGGGATAGGTCGTCTGAATCGCCTGTTTAAGCGAATCAAGATAGGTGCTCAGATGATTGAAGCAGATGTTAAGAGAAGATTGAACTTTGGTCGAATAGCCAAGATCACTCATGCGCAAGGAGGTCGCATGGGGCAAAAAGAGCGTCTGGTCATGGAGCTTCCGCAGTTCATGCGGTTTGTCCGTCAAGAACGTCTCGCACAGTGCGGGAGAGGCGCCAAAGAGATAGAGCAGAAGCCACGAATGACGACGAAAGTTGCGGATCATCTTAAAATACGATGCCGACCTGAAGCGCCGCAGATCATCAGTGTTTTCCAGACTCGTCTGCAATGCCCGCCAAAAATCCTCGGACAGGGAAAAATTATAATGAATACCGGCAATGGACTGCATCATTTTCCCGTATCGATATTCAAGGCCGAGACGATACACATATTTCATCTGACCGATATTTGAAGAACCATATCGGGCTATGGGAATGAGTGCAGGGTTAGGGATACGGCAGGGCATACTGCCGGCCCAGAGCAATTCGTCCCCGAGATGACAATAGGTGAAGCTATGGAGATCCTTCAGAAAGTCAATCGCAGTTTCAGGATCTGCGTAAACCGGGGTAATCAGTTCAACAAGAGATTCCGAAAAGTCGGTGGTGATAGTGCTGCTGGTCAAGGCAGATCCGAGGCCCTCGGGGTGAGGTCTTTGAGATAACTGGCCGGAGCGATCCACCCGCAGTCCTTCTTTTTCAATACCGTGCATGGCTCCCTTGAGAAATAGATGGGCGCCACTGCTTGCCAGTTGATCCAATTGTTTTTGCAGTACAGGTTTCAATATATGATTCTTATAGTATTGAGAGTATTAATGAGAATTACACTACTTACTGAATAGCACCTTAAATAGCATGTAAATTTTACCAAGGGCAACCAAGAATATTTAATGGTGTTATAGTTCACAACAAACCAACTAATTCAGATGAGGAGGTGCGCACATATGGAATACCCAATTAAAGGTTCATGTCAATGCGGGCAAGTGACTTATACACTGCATGAGGCACCTAAAATGGTGCAGGCATGTCATTGCACAGAATGCCAAAAACTGGCAACCGGGCCCTTCAGTGTTACCGCCGTCGTGGCCTCAGACGCCATTGAATTTGAGGGTGAATTCAAGGAGTGGAGCAGAATAGCCGAGAGTGGAAACAAGAATATCGCCAGGTTTTGCCCCGATTGCGGCAACCGCGTGTACCACTACAATCCCGACGACCTGGCGACCATAAAGTTGAAATTGAAACCGGTTAACATGTCTGATGACACAATATTTGAGCCCCAACGACATATCTGGGTGCGGGAGAAACTGAGTTGGTGTCAAATACCAGAGGGCCTAGAGGTGTTTGACACCCAGCCATAGCCGGGTGAAGTCGAAGTCTCACAGTTTTATCAAGAAAAACAAATTGAGGATAAGATGATAAGATTATACACCTGGGGGACGCCGAACGGTCGTAAGATTTCCATAATGCTTGAGGAAGTTTCTCTGCCCTATGAAGTGGTGCCAATAGATATCAGCAAGGGGGAACAGTTTGAGCCGGACTTTTTAGCCGTCAATCCCAACAACAAGATCCCCGCAATTGTCGATGACGAAACCGGTCAATCCATTTTCGAATCTGGTGCAATCCTGCTGTATCTCGCCGAAAAGTCGGGCAAGCTATTGCCGGACAATGCCAATGACAAGTGGCGGGTCATGCAGTGGTTAATGTGGCAGATGGCAGGCCAGGGGCCAATGCTTGGCCAGGCGCACCATTTCCTCCATTTCAATCCAGGTAAATCTGACTATGCCGAGGAACGCTACCTCCAGGAGGCGAAGCGGCTTTATGGGGTTCTGGACAAGCAACTGGCGGGGAACAGGTATGTGGCAACCGACGAATTAACCATTGCCGACATCGCCATCTGGCCCTGGGTAAGCCGCTACCAGTTTCAGAAGATAGATCTGCATTCTCACCCGAACGTTCTCGAATGGTATTTGCGCCTTGCCCGGCGACCAGCTTTTCAAGCAGGCTACAAGGTGCCGGATTCGAAACAGGAAATTCTGATGCCCGAAGCCTGACGTTTTTTTCTGGGTGGTCCTTAAATCGAGCGCAGACCGGACTGGCGGCGCGGGCGCTTCCGCCAGTCTGAATTGATGAGAACTGACCGCTATCCTTTGAGGATATGTTCGACAACCAGATCTCCCACCTCGCTGGTGGAATAGCCCATCCGGCCCGCGGCCATACTCTCGAGCTTATTTCCGGTTACCCATTTAACCCCGTCTTCAATCACCGCGGCAGCCTCCGTTTCGCCCAGGGTCTCCAGCATCATCGCACCGGCGCAGATGGAGGCCAGCGGGTTGATGATATTCTTACCGGTATATTTGGGCGCCGACCCGCCAATGGGTTCGAACATGCTGACCCCTTCAGGGTTGATGTTACCGCCGGCGGCAATACCCATGCCGCCCTGGGTTTCAGCACCCAGATCGGTGATGATATCGCCGAACATGTTGGAGGTGACCAGCACATCAAACCATTCGGGGCTCTTGACCATCCACATGCAGGTCGCATCAACGTGGTAATATTCCCGCTTCACATCCGGGTAGTCCCGTTCGCCGATCTCATGAAAGGCGCGCTCCCACAAATCAAATACATAGGTCAGGACATTGGTTTTGCCCACCAGGCCGAGGGTGTTGGCGTCCCCTTTCCCTCGTGCCTTTTTCCCGAATTTACGTGTGTATTCAAAAGCATAGCGCAGGCAGCGCTCAACCTGGAAACGATTGTACACCATGCTCTGGACCGCTACCTCATGGGGGGTACCCTTCATCGATATGCCGCCGGTCCCGGTATAGATACCGCCGGAATTCTCTCTGATCACCACATAATCGATATCATCCGGGGTCTTATCCTTCAGCGGTGTATCAACCCCGGGATAGAGCCGCACCGGCCGCAGGTTGATATATTGATCCAGGGCAAAACGCAGACTCAGCAGTATCCCCTTCTCTAAAATCCCGGGTTTGACATCGGGATGGCCGATGGCGCCCAGAAAGATTGCATCGAAAGCCTGCAGATCCTCAACCGCAGTTTCCGGCAACACTTCACCAGTCCGCAGATAACGATCCCCACCGTAATCAAAATCCGTCATCTCCAGGGCAAAGCCAAAACGGCTGGCAGCCGCCGATAGCGCCTTGCGGCCTTCGTTAACCACTTCAAGTCCAGTACCATCGCCGGGAATGACAGCGATGCGGTAAGTTGTTGTCATGTCAATCTCCAATTCTATAATTTCTCTGTAACTTTAAGAGCATGAGCGGGGCTCTAATTTCGTTCCTGCCACTTTAGATATAATCTGCAGGCTATTGTCAAGAACAAAGATGGTCCCATCCAGCACGGCCGCCAGCCTTGATCAGGAAGGTTTTTTTATCATTCCGGCGGCCTGCGGTAAAATCTATCCCGTAGCTTGATGACAATGAACAATTAAGGGAAAGATCCGTTTTCGGATGGAAAATCAGCTGACCCTGTAGCGGTAGTGCCCCCGCTCCAGAGAAGCGTCGATTTCCACCTCGAGCCTGGCGCCTTGGGCCAGATTTTTGAGGCGCCTCAAGTTCGTACTCCTCTGACCGGCCAGGGCCGAATAGTCTCTGGCGCCAATGGTGAGGCGCACCACCCTGTCGCGACCGGCCCTGACCAGCAGCGGTCGGATTTTGCGGTACCAGCATCTGGAGTTGACCAGTTCGCCGAAGGCCGGATGGTAGGGACCGTCTAGTACCTGTTTCTCAAGTTCCACGGTGGGTTGCAGGCCCACGCGAATGACCCTGATCCGATGTTCCTCGAACAAAGCGCGGGCCCGGGCCATAAGGCTTACCGCCCTCTCAAGGCCGAGGGGACGCCACGAAGACCGCCGATACAAATCAGCGAGTTCGGTGTGTTCCAGTACCAGTGTCGGGTAGAGTCTAATCAGATGCGGCGACAGCTTGACAACCTCTCGGGCCCCGTCCATAAACGACCTGGTGGTTTCGCCCGGCAAGCCGGCCATCAGCTGTATTCCAGTCTCTATTCCTGCGCCGATAAGAAGACGTGCGGCACTCTTCACGTGCCTGGCGGTATGCCCTCTGCCCGCCCGCCTCAGCACCTCGTCGTTCATTGACTGAGCCCCTATTTCAACGGTCCCGACACCGGCGCTGATTAAAAACTCAACTATCTCCGTGGTGAGGCAATCAGGCCTGGTCGACAGCCTGATCGAGCTGACCCGCCCGCTCTTTAAATAAGGGGCGACTTTGTTAAGCAGCTTAGATTGCACCCCCTCATCCAGGCAGGTAAACGAACCGCCATAGAAAGCCACCTGGACATTCTTCCGCTGCCCGGACCTGGCCAGCCAGCGGTCGATGGTCCGGCCCAGGTCGGTGACCGGATCATCCGACTCATCCCGGTCTGCGCCGACAATGCTCCGCTGGTTGCAGAACAGGCAGCGGTGGGGGCAGCCCCGATGATGGATGAAAAAGGGAATGATCAACGACATCTTTTACCTCATTAACTCCCGCCGCCTATCGTCACCCACGGCAGCGCCTGGTCTATAAAACAACAAACCAGACCGGTTGGCAACCTGACAGGGGCATAATGTCAGTCGTACCAAGGAAATCGGGCTTTTTTGTGAGCCGGCGTTATTTGCCTCAGAGCTCTTTCGGCATTAAAGTCGAGTAACACGCACCTGGGGTGGCTACCTCTGCTCCAGGTGCGATTCCACGGGATAGACCGCTCAGCTCAGGAGGTGCAACGCTCATGAAACTTCTCATCGTCGGGGCCAGCCGCGGGATCGGCAAAGTTCTCCTGGAGGAGGCCCTCAAAGAGGATCATCAGGTCAGGGTATTGGCCAGACACCCCGAGAAGATCGAGGCAGCGGGCGGCCGCCTCGAGATCGTCGAGGGAGATGTGCGCGACCCGGAGGGACTCAGGGCCGCCGCCCTTGATATGGAAGTAATCTGTTCATGTATAGGGGTGCCCATCACTTTCAAACCCGTGGATCTTTTTTCCACCGCGGCGACCAATCTGGTCTTCGTGGCAGAGCAGCAGCCGGGGCTGAAACTGATTGCCGTCACCGGGATCGGCGCGGGCGACTCCAAAGGTCATGGCGGCTTCCTCTACGATCGTATTTTCAAGCCGCTCTTTCTCAAAACCATTTACCAGGACAAGGATCGAGAAGAAGCACTCATCAGGGCCAGCAAGACCGACTGGCTGATTGTCAGGCCGGCAGGACTCACCAACGGACCCCGTACAGGGAACTACAGGGTGGTAACCGATCTCGAGGGCACCGTTGCCACCCGCATCTCTCGACTGGACGTGGCCGATTACATCCTCTCCCAGATGGTTCACCCGACCCAGTTTGGAGAAACGCCTCTGATCACCTATTAGAGATAGAGGAGGTTGCGCATCTGGCTGCAGTGGCTGAGCAATCAGGGTATTTCTTGTACGACCTTGATTCACCGTCCGGGCCGCCGATAATTACCCTCTCTGCCCGGACCTCGCACCTATTGCTCAATGGTCTTCAGAGCTCCGGCTGCAGCCCGCTGCTCGGCCTCCTTTTTCGAGCTGGCGCTTCCGGAACCCAGCACCTCATCTTTGAACACCACCGAGACCGTGAATTGCTTTCGATGAGAAGGGCCCTCCTCGCTATCCAGGCGGTAGGAGGGGGCTTCGTTATATTTTTCCTGCAGTACTTCCTGGAGTCTGCTCTTGGCGTCGGCCAGCACCAGGATTTCTTTTTTGTCCTCGATGAATTCCTCGAATAGAGACTGGACCAGGGCGGCGGCGCTGTCATAGTTGCTGTCCTCGAATACCGCTCCGATCATCGCTTCAAAGGCGCATGAGAGAATCGATGACTTGTTCCTGCCGTTGGATCCATCTTCTCCCCTGCCAAGCAGCAGAAACTGCCCGAGCTCGAGCTTCCTGGCCATCTCCGCAAGGTGGGATTCATTAACCAATGATGCTCTAAACTTGGTGAGTTCGCCCTCTTTCATGTCGGGATAACGTGTGCAGAGCAGGTGCCCGATGGCCAGATCAAGCACTGCATCGCCAATGAATTCGAATACCTGGTTATCCTGACCTGCATGGGCCTGCTCGAAGGCATAGGAAGAATGAACCAGCGCCTTCTGCAGCAGGCGTAAATCGGTAAAACGGTAGTCGATCAGCTTTTCGAGTTCGGCAAGCACCTCCTTGTTGCTGCCCGCCAGCCCATCCATGAACGCTCCCATCAACAATTTCCTCTTGTCAAACACTCGATCTATGGTATAAACAACGGTCTCTACCGAAGTGGCCGGCGGCGTAGCCAAGTGGCTAAGGCAGTGGTCTGCAAAACCATTATTCAGCGGTTCGAATCCGCTCGCCGCCTCCAAAATACGCAAAAGGTTACAGGAGCACCTCCTGTAACCTTTTGCCTTTTACATACCGCATATTGGTCCTCCGGTCAATCCAGCGCCTCGAGGACCTTGTCGAACCGTTGCTCAGCCCTTCCGCTACACATCAATTCCCCATATCTCATTGGCATATTGCCTGATGGTCCTATCGGTGGAGAACTTGCCCATTCTGGCGACATTGAGAATGGCCATCCTGGTCCACAGTTCGGGGTCGAGGAAGGTATCGTTAACCCTGTTCTGACATTTGATATAGGCCTCCAGATCCCTGATGAGCAGGTATTGATCGTGCGGGCTCATCAGCGAGTCGACCAGCGGCTGGAAGAGATTGCGATCCCCGTGACTGAACGTACCGTTGGAGAGCGATTCCATGATCTGGGCAATATCCTTGTTCTCTCGGCAGATCTGTGCCGGGGTTCGACTGCAGTGAATGCGCTCGTATTCCGCCTCGTCAGCAGTCAGACCGAAGATGAAGATGTTTTCTGCGCCCACCTCCTCTCTGATCTCGATGTTGGCTCCGTCCAGGGTGCCGATGGTCAGAGCGCCGTTGAGGGCAAATTTCATGTTGCCGGTTCCCGAAGCCTCGGTGCCGGCAGTGGAAATCTGCTCGGAAAGATCAGCCGCGGGTATGATGAGCTCCGCCTGGCTGACGTTGTAATTCGGCAGGAAGACGACCTTCAGCCGATCACCGATGCGGGGATCGTTGTTCACCACCTCGCCTATTGAAGTGATCAATTTGATGATCAGTTTGGCCCGCCAGTAGGAAGGAGCCGCCTTGCCCGCAAAAATCAAGGTCCTCGGCGCCAGCTTGGTCTTCTCATCGGTGACGAAGCGCTGGTAGAGGTGAATGACATGCAGGGCATTCAACAACTGCCGCTTGTATTCGTGAATCCTCTTGACCTGGACATCGAACATGGTCTCGTGGCTGACCAGCACCCCAGTGCTGATACCAATATAGTCTGCCAGCCTGAGCTTGTTGTTGAGCTTGATCCGGCGAAATCGTGCCTGAAAATTCTTGTCGGCGGCATAAGGTTCCAGCTCTCTGAGCCGGTCGAGATCAATTTCCCAGCCGGAGCCAATTGTTTCGTTTATCAGCTCGGACAGTTCGGGGTTGGATTTGAGCAGCCAGCGCCGCGGTGTAATGCCGTTGGTCTTGGAGTTGATCTTGTCCGGATAAAACTGGTGGAAATCCTTGAATACCTTATCCTTGAGCAGTTTGGTGTGGAGCGCGGCGACACCGTTGACCGAATGCGAGCCGACGATCGCCAGGTAGGCCATACGCACCTTTTTGGGATACCCCTCCTCGATAATCGACATCCTGCTCAGCTTGTCAAGATCGCCCGGATAGTGCTGGGCGACCTGGTCCAGAAAACGCTGATTGATTTCGTAGATAATCTGCAGGTGTCGCGGCAGCACTTTACCAATCAACTCCACCGACCAGCGCTCCAGGGCTTCCGGCATGAGAGTGTGGTTGGTGTAGGCAAACGTCCTGGTGCAGATGTCCCAGGCTTTCTCCCAGTTCAGACCCTCGAGATCGAGCAGCAGCCGCATCAATTCAGGAATGGCAATAGCCGGGTGGGTGTCATTGAGCTGCACCGCGACCCGGTCGGGAAACTTGTCGAAGGTGTCGTTGTTCTTCTTGTAGCGGCGCATGATATCCTGGAAGGTTGCCGCCACGAAAAAGTACTGCTGCCGCAGGCGCAGCTCCTGACCCGCGTAATTGTGATCAGGGGGATAGAGAACCTTGGAGATGGTTTCCGAGCTGACCTTCTGCTGAACGGCACCGATATAGTCGCCTTCGCCGAAATGGGTGAGATCCAGCTCTCTGGCAGCTCGTGCCGCCCAGAGGCGCATGTTGATCACATGGTCGTTCTTATAGCCGGGCACCAGGATATCACAGGGCATGGCCATCACATCCTTCGTGTCGATCCATTTCGACCGGTAACGCCCCTTGTTGTCCTGATAGGTGCTCACCCTCCCGTAGAACTGCACGTTGAACACCGGCAGCCGGCGCTCGAATTCCCACGGCGTGCCATACCGCAACCAGCTGTCAGGGCGCTCGACCTGGTAGCCGTTGATCAGTTGCTGATTAAAGAGTCCGTACTCGTAGCGGATTCCATAGCCATAGGCGGGAATTTTCAGGGTCGCGATGGAATCCATAAAACAGGCGGCAAGCCTTCCGAGACCGCCGTTGCCGAGCGCTGCGTCTTCTTCCTGCTCACGAATTTCTTCCATGGAAAAACCCAGTTCGGCGACGGCTTGCTTGACCTCGTCATAGAGACCCAGATTGATAATTGAATTGCCCAGGGAGCGACCAATCAGAAACTCCAGCGACAGGTAATAGACCCGCTTCTTCTTCTTGGCATAGAACGTCTTCTGGGTCTTAATCCATTTCTCCACCATTATATCGCGCAGGGTGAAGGCCAGGGCCTTGTAGATGTCAGAGGCGCCGGACCTCTCCGGATCCCTGCCCTGAAAGCTCAACAGGTGATGAATGATACTGTCCCGGATGGACTGAACCGTCTCGGGGAAATAGTTTTTAGAACCCTTGCTGTCCAGAACTTCGGACAACGGGTCGGGGGTTGGCCTGCTCATCTGCACTCCTCCCAGATAGTGGATGTAGTGTGGTAGACGTCTGATTGGGGATCAAAACAGCTTTTCGGGTTAATAATAGGTCTTGTCCGACGATCTCGCTCGAAAAATCAGCCAGCTTCCCATTTAATCAAGTGATTCAAAGCATGTGCATGATGGGAGTCAGGGACGCTGTTAAGGTTGACCCGGTGAAGCGCGGCGCTGTTCCACTCCGGAAAATTATATCACAATGTCATATACACATTCCTCTTTTTGTGTCTATTGTAAGGAAATGTCATCCATATCCAGGCTTGACATTAGCGAATAAACAAACCTGAAACGTTCCTCAAAGTGTAAATATGGAAAAAAACCAGGCAACTGTTTCCAAACAGACATTATATCTCAGCGTGCTGGTCGTTTTCATTGCCGGCTTTGTCTGCGGGGTAGTGTTCACCGTCATGAAGTCGGACCCCGCCGCCACGGTGGCAAACAACTCCGCCCAGCAGTCCGCCCAGTCCCAGCAGGAAGCCCAGGCCATTCTCAATCTCGAGGCCGAGGTAACCGCCAATCCTGACAACTACAATGCCTGGACCCAGCTCGGACATCTCTATTTTGACAGCAACCAGGTGAGCAAGGCTATCGGTGCGTACACAAAATCACTCGAACTCCACTCTGGTAATGCCAATCTCTGGACCGATCTGGGTGTCATGTACCGACGCTCCGGGGATCCGCAGAAGGCCCTAGAAACCTTTGATAAAGCCATGTCGATGGACAGCAGTCATGCCCCGTCACGCTTCAATAAAGGCATCGTCCTGCATTTCGACCTGGGTAAAACAGAGGAGGCAATCAAGTCCTGGCAGTCGGTGCTGGCCATCAATCCCGACTACCAGACTGCCAATGGCATGCCGCTTGCGGACCTGATTGCCCAGGTCCAGGCCCAGGCTTCAGAAAGCAGTAACTAACTCAGACATCAACCAGAAAAGGAGTACCCCATGAAATTCGAAACCATCGCCCTGCACGGCGGTCAAACAGTAGATCAGGACACCTTGTCCCGGGCCGTGCCGGTATACCGCACCAGCTCATATGTATTCAAGAGCACCGAACACGCCGCCAACCTCTTTGCCCTGAAAGAACTGGGCAATATCTATACCCGCATCGGCAACCCCACCCAGAACATCCTGGAACAGCGGGTCGCCCAGCTCGAAGGCGGAGCGGCCGCCCTGGCACTGGCTTCCGGGACGTCGGCCATCTTTTACACGATCATCAATATCTGCTCTCAGGGTGACGAGATCATTTCTGCCAACAATCTGTACGGCGGCACCTACATTCAGTTCGACTCGATCCTGCCCCAGCTCGGTATCAAGGTAAAATTCGTCGACCCCGACGATCCGCAGAACTTTGCCCGGGCGATTAACGAGAAGACCCGGGGCATATTTATCGAAACCATCGGCAACCCGACGATGAATGTGGCCGATTTTGAGGCTATTGGTGCGATTGCCAAAGAACACAATCTGCCCCTGGTGGTCGATTCGACCTTCACCACGCCCTACCTTTTCAAGCCCATCGAGTATGGCGCCGATGTGGTGATTCATTCCTTGACCAAATGGATGGGCGGGCACGGCACCGGAATCGGCGGCATCGTCATAGATGCCGGCAAATTCGACTGGACCGACCCGAAGTTCAAGATCTACAACGAACCGGACGCCTCTTACCACGGGCTCCGTTATGCCCACGATCTCGGCGACCTGACCCCGGTTGCCTTCGCCCTGCGCATGAGGCTGGTGCCGCTGCGCAACCTGGGCGCCAGCATCAGTCCGGATAACTGCTGGATTTTCCTGCAGGGAATAGAAACCCTCGGCCTGCGCATGGAGAGGCATTGCAGTAATGCCCGGGCGATAGCTGATTTCCTCAGCAGCCACAAGGGCGTCGACTGGGTCTACTATCCCGGGCTCAAAGGATCACCCGGCCATGATAACGCAGTCGCCTACCTGAAAAATGGTTTCGGCGGGATGGTTGCCTTCGGTATCAAGGGGGGGCATGAGGCAGGCCGGAAATTCATCGAGGAACTCCAACTGGTTTCCCACCTGGCCAATGTGGGTGACGCCAAGACCCTGGCCATTCACCCGGCTTCAACCACCCATTCGCAGCTCTCTGCGGAACAGCTTGCGGAATCCGGAATCACCGATGCCATGGTCCGACTCTCCATTGGAATCGAGCATATCGACGATATCACCGCGGACATCGAGCAGGCCCTGCAGAAAGCCGCATCCTGAAACACCAGGGGGCGATGGTGAACAATTCAGACGCATATCTCGAGGTCGGCTCGGCCGGAGTGGCGGAGAAGCAGTTCTTTACCTATGCCGAGCCGCCCGACCAGATGATCCTGGAGAGCGGCGCCAGTCTCGGGCCCATCACCATCGCCTACGAAACCTGGGGAAAACTTTCAGCCAAGCGGGACAACGCCGTGCTGGTGGCCCACGCCTTCTCAGGCGACTCCCATGCAGCCGGTTTCTATCCCGATGACCCGGAGGGCGCCAAACCGGGTTGGTGGGACTCCATGATCGGGCCCGGAAAAGGGCTCGACACGGACAAATATTTCGTCATCTGCGCCAATATCCTGGGCGGCTGCATGGGTACCACCGGCCCTTCTTCGATTAACCCGGAGACCGGTGCGCCCTTCGGCCTCGATTTTCCGATGATGACCGTGGGCGACATTATCGAATCGCAAAAAGCACTGCTCGACCATCTGGGAATCTCCTCGCTGCATACGGTGGTAGGCGGTTCGGTGGGAGGGATGCAGGTGCTGGAATGGTGCGTGCGTTACCCGGATCTGGTCCGCTCCGCCATACCCATCGCCACGACCATGCGTCATTCGGCCCTGGCCATAGCCTTCAACGAAGTGGCACGGCAGGCCATCATGGTCGATCCCAAATGGAACAGAGGCAACTACTACGACTCCGAAAAACCCGATCTGGGCCTGTCGGTGGCCCGCATGATCGGCCACGTAACCTACCTGTCCGACGAGGCCATGCGCCGTAAATTCGGCCGCAAGCTGCAGAACAAGGCGAACTTTTCCTACGGATTTGACGTCGACTTCATGGTCGAAAGTTATCTGCGCTACCAGGGTTCCAAGTTCGTCAAGCGTTTCGATGCCAACTCGGTACTCTACATCACCAAGGCGGCAGACTATTTCGATCTGGTCAACAGGGAGCCGCCGGCCAAGTCGATCCAGGACATCCGCGGGATGGAGATAAAGTTTTTGGTAATCAGTTACACGTCCGACTGGCTCTATCCCACCTACCAGGCAAAAGAACTCATCCAGGCCCTGAAACGGGCCGACCTCGACGTCAGCTTCTGTGAAATCGAGGCCGACTGTGGGCATGATGCCTTCCTGATACCGGACAAAAGGCTGGGCACCCTGATCGGAGGATTTTTAGATGGTGTTCCCCGAAACTGAGCACATGCGTTTTGATCTGCAGGTCATCGCCTCCTGGATCGATCCAGGGTCGAGGGTGCTTGACCTGGGCTGCGGTCACGGTGAGCTGCTGGCCTGGCTCCATGTTCACAAGCAAGTCAGCGGGGTCGGCATCGAGCAGGACGAAGAGAAAGCCGCCTACTGCATCGCCAACGGGCTGAGCGTCCTGCAGGGGGACTTCAACGACGAGGTGGACGACTACCCGGACAAGCGCTTCGACTATGTAATTCTCAGCCAGACCCTGCAGCAGGTCTACGAACCGGCAAGGCTGCTCTATTCCTTGTCCAGGATCGGCCGGCGGTTCATCGTCAGTTTCCCCAACTTCAGCCATTATTCGATACGATTCCAGCTGCTGCTCAAAGGTATGGCCCCCAAGAGTGAAGAACTTCCCTACAACTGGTACGATACCCCGAACATCCGGGTCATCACCCTGAAGGATTTCAAAAATTTTGCCAGGGATGTCGGCTACCGCATCGTTGAGGAAACGGCAATCAAAACAGATCATCACGCCAATTATGGCAGCGTGGTAAAATCGTTGAGCAATCTCAGGGCAACCTACGGAATTTTCATGATCGAGAAAGAGGCCTGACCATGAGCACAGAAAACAACACGGTAAAGGAACTCAATGTCACCATGGTGGGTGAACTCTGCGACCATCAGCACGTGAGCGCCGCCTCCAAGCATCACCTGATTCCGGAAGTGGTTGATAAACTGATGCAATCCTGGAGCACCAAGGATTGCTACGATCACATCAGTCCAGTGGCAATCCCGTCGCACAAAGCGATCATCGATATCATCAAGCAGGCGCGGCGTATCCTTTTCCCGGGGTATTTCACCTCGGCCAGCCTGCACGCCTCCAACCTGGAATATTACATCGGCAAGGAAACCACGGAACTCTACGATAAGCTCTGCGAGCAGATAACCATGGCCATTCGCCATGACTGCCGGCGCCAGGAGAAACCCTGCACCAACTGCGAGCAGCGGGCCAGCGAGCTCGCCTACCGTTTGATCACCACTTTACCGGGCATCGCCTCGATCCTGGCCCAGGATATCAGGGCCACCCTGGAAGGTGATCCTGCCTCCAAGAGTCCCGACGAGGTGATCTTCAGTTACCCGGGACTGCTGGCCATCACCGTTTACCGGCTGGCTCACGAGCTGTACAAACTGCAAGTGCCGATCATACCAAGAATCATGACCGAGTGGGCCCACGGTGAGACCGGCATCGACATCAACCCCGGAGCCCAGATCGGACCGGGGCTGTGCATCGACCACGGCACCGGGGTGGTCATTGGCGAAACCACCATTATCGGCAAAAACGTACGCCTCTACCAGGGCGTCACCCTCGGAGCATTGTCCCTGCCCAAGGATGCCGTCGAGTCTCTGCGCCATCAAAAACGGCATCCTACCCTGGAAGACGACGTCATCGTCTATTCCAATACCACAATTCTCGGTGGAGATACCGTCATCGGAGCCGGGTCTGTCATTGGCGGAAATATCTGGCTCACCGAAAGTGTCAGTACCGGCACGAGAGTACTGCTGAAACGACCGGAACTGATCTACCGCAACTCAAAACAGCCCCTATGACAGGAGGACATTATGGCTCTTTCACTGACCCAAACCTACGGTTGCACACCGCTGCTGATCCTGCAGCGCCTGGGCAAGGAAACAGGTGCCATTCTAATGGGTAAACAGGAATCGAGAAACCCGCTGGGCAGCGTCAAATGCCGCATTGCCGTAGCGATGATTGAAGCAGGCATCCGGGACGGCCTGATCAACGAAGATACCCTCATCGTCGAACCGACCAGCGGCAACACCGGTATCGGCCTTGCCTTTGTCTGCGCCTCCAAAGGGTTGCGGCTGCTCCTGACCATGCCCGACAGTATGAGCGTCGAGCGACGGACCCTGATGACCCACCTCGGGGCCGAACTGATACTGACACCGGCAGCTGAAGGTATAAAAGGGTCGATCGCCAAGGCCGAGGCGATCCTGGCCGAAAACGACAATAGTTTCATGCCCAACCAGTTTACCAACCCGGCCAATCCGGAGGTCCACAGGAAGAGCACCGCCGAGGAAAACTGGCTTGACACCGACGGCAAGATCGACATCTTCATCGCCGGTGTCGGCACCGGCGGTACCATCACCGGGGTTTCAGAAGTACTTAAAGAGCGCAAGCCGACACTGCACACGATCGCCGTAGAGCCGGCCAACTCGCCAGTGCTTTCCGGAGGCACCCACAGCCCGCACAAGATTCAGGGGATTGGCGCGGGCTTCGTGCCCGAAGTGCTCAACACGGACATCCTCGACGAGGTCATAACCGTCACCAATGAAGACGCCTTCGAGACCGCCAGGCTGCTGGCCAGCAAAGAGGGCATCTTCTGCGGTATTTCATCAGGGGCTGCCGGATGGGCGGCGCTGCAGGTTGCCGCCAGACCGGAAAACAAGGGCAAGAACATCGTCTTCATCATGCCCGACACCGGCGAGCGCTATCTGAGCACCGATCTGATCAGCAGTTGATAAGCGGGACTGAAGCGCTCACCAGACCCCGCTTAGTGAGGTGTTGCAGAACGGACAGCTGCCTTGGGCGAGTAAATTCTCCCGCACCGTAAACCCGTGGCGGTGAATGACCGTTTTCGCGCAGGCCGGGCAGCCGGTATCCTCTCCGCCGCCGCCGTGGACGTTGCCAATGTAGACGTGGCGCAGCCCCGCAGCATGGCCGATGTCCCTGGCTCTGTTCAGGACCTGGGAGGGGGTCGGGAGTCGATCGGTCATTTTATAGGTGGGCCTGAAGGCCGACACATGCCAGGGCAGGGCCGGGTCCACTGAACAGATGAAGGCGGCGAGGCGCTGCAGCTCTTCTTCTGAATCGTTTAGTTCCGGAATCACCAGAGTAGTCGCCTCCACCCAGACCCCCCGGTCCCGGAAATATCTGACATTGTCCAGCACCTGCTGGAGGCTGCCCCCGCAGATCGACCTGTAGAACTCCTCGGAAAATGCTTTTATATCGATATTGATGCCGTCCAGCACCTGCACCAGCGCAGCGGCCGCATCTGAACTCATGTAGCCATTCGAGACAAAGACATTTTTCAACCCCTGGCGCTGGGCCAGTTCTGCGCACTCGTAGGCAAACTCGAAAAACACGGTGGGCTCCGAATAAGTGTAGCTGATTGAGGCGCACCCCGCCATCCTGGCGGTTTCTACGATGTTTTCGGGCTCCTTTCTGAGATGCGGAATCCGCTGCACCTGCGGTCCCGCCTGCGAGAGCGAATAGTTCTGGCAATGCAGGCACTTGAAATTGCAGCCCACGGTGGCGATCGAATAGGTCAGCGATCCGGGCAGAAAATGAAAGAGCGGCTTCTTCTCGATGGGGTCGACATGTTCCGCCGACACCTTGCCGAAGGAAAGCGTGTAAAGTACACCGTCGCGGTTCTCCCTGACCCCGCAGATGCCCCTGCGCTTGTTTTTTATGCGGCAGTGATGCGCACACAGCCCACAGGTCACCGTATCCCCGTCTGATTGATAGAAGCGCGCCTCTTTCATCTGACCATTTCCCAGCTGTCGTTCTTGCGCAGGTAGCAGGGTTTAAACTGGGTTTTGTAGTGCATCCCCGACACGTCCTCAATGTAGTAGCCCAGGTAGAGGTACTGAATATTTTTCTGCCGGCAGAAATCAATCATGGTGAGGATATTGAAAGTACCAAGGCTGCGGGCCGCTTCGCTGGTGTCGAAATAAAAATAGACCGCATTCATCCAGTTTTCACCTATATCGATAATGCCGTTGCCCAATAGACGGCCGTCCTTGCGGTAGTGGAGTTCGAGCGAGGTGACGATATGGTTGAGAAAAAACCCCGAATAATAGCCCAGCGCGGTGTTGTTCTTCTGCGGGTATCGACTGGTAAGAAAATGTTCGCAAAGATCGAGATTTTCCTCGCTCATCTGGACCGAATTGAAATGCACGGAGAGATCGCTGTTTTTCTTAAGAGTACGGCGTTGATTTCTGTTGGGCTTGAATTCTGCCGGATGCAGTCTGATCGGTACACATCGTCGGCAATCCACGCAGCGCATTGTATAGAGGCTGTTGCCGTTACGCCGGTAACCGGCGGCCAGAAACAGCTCCATGATACGATCGGTGATGGGCCCGAACAGGGCCTGGTAAAAGGTCGCCGTATAGGGAAGCTGGTAGGGGCATTCCATCGACATGTTGATGAAATAGCGGTCCAGCCTGCTCTGCAGCCTGGCAAATTCAAGCTCGCACTGGCGATCGTACATCGACATTGGCGCCCCCGACCCCACGTCCTTTACACGAGTCCCTGGTCGAGCATGGCGTTGACCACTTTAATGAACCCGGCGATGTTGGCCCCGATCACATAATTACCATCCGCGCCGTAGCTGCCGGCGGCATCGATACAGGTGCGGTGAATCGACTCCATGATATGCTTCAGGCGACTGTCCACCTCCTCGCGGGGCCAGGCCAGGCGCATCGAGTTCTGGGCCATCTCCAGGCCGGACACGGCTACGCCACCGGCATTGGCCGCTTTGCCGGGGCCATACAGAATCTTGTTGTCGATGAACAGATCGACCGCCTCAGGAGTGGACGGCATGTTGGCCCCTTCACTGACCAGATAGACACCGTTGGCCAGCAAATTGGCCGCGTCCTTGTCGTTGATTTCGTTCTGGGTTGCAGCCGGGAAGGCGCAGTCGGCCCGATGGTCCCACAGGGGATTGTGATCAAGGGCAGGATCGACCGCAGTATACACGGCATGGGGATAGGCATTCAGGTAGTCGCTGATCCTGCCCCGCCTGATATTTTTCAGGTCCATGACAAAGTCGAGCCTTTCCCTG
>JARFQM010000417.1 GCA_029287755.1 Desulfofustis sp.
CGGACCCGCAAGTCGACTATATAATCAGGGAGGCCAAAAAACGAATGGCGGCCGGAGGCCGAAAATGAAACGGCCCGGTTCCAGGGGAACCAGGCCGTCGGATCATCAAAAAATGGATCACCCAAAAACTACGGGTCTGCCTAACAGCCGAAGGCCTCCTGCAGGTTGGGGACGGTCTGCTTTTTGCGGCTCATCATCCCATCAATCCACATTGACGCATTTTCCAGTTTGGAATTGAAGGCTTCCTCGATCAGGGCGGGATCATCAGACAAAACGACCAGATCGGTTCCTTCCTTTACCACGTCGGTGAGCATCAGCAGTACAGAGTGGCGCCCGTCGGCTTTAACCTCTTCCATGGCCTTCATCAGCTCATCACGTATGTCAGCAACCTGATCGATGGTCGCCAGCTCAAGCTGACCAACGCCAACTTTGTTGCCCTTCATATCAAAATCCTTGTAATCCCGGAAGAGCAGATCTTTGGCGGGTACGCCGTCGACCGCTGATTTGGCCTTGAGCATGTCCATGAACAGCGCATCGGTATCGTCGATCCCGGCAACCACTTTCAACTCTGCTACAGCCGCTTTATCGTCCTCTGTGCAGGTGGGCGACTTGAAGTTAACCGTATCACTTAGAATAGCGCAAAGCATGCCGCCGGCGATATCCTTGGGGATTGCCACGCCGGCATCTTTGAACATCTTGTTGAGCACGGTACCTGTGCAGCCAACCGGTTCCGCCCGGAAGAGAATCGGGTTGTTGGTGGTCACATCACCGATTTTATGATGATCGACGATGGCAACAACATCGGCCTCGCCGAGATTTGCCGGTCCTTGGGCGATATCACTGAAATCAACAAGGGCAAGTTGTTTTCCGGCTGCGTCGGCGATTTTTTCCGGGGCGGCCAGACCGAAGCGGTCAAGCACAAGCTTGGACTCGGGGTTGAGTCCATCGGCTTCACTCTGCATACAGGCTTTAGCCTCAGTTCCCTGGGCGTTCAACAGAGCGGCATAGGCGATGGCAGAAGTTACAGAATCGGTATCCGGGCTCGAATGGCCAACTACGCATACAGTCATTTCACATCCTCCGATAATTTTTTATTTGGTTGAAGGCTTCAAAACTAGGTAATGAACCGACATTCACAATCGCTGAAACAGTCGCTTAAAATAGTGTTTTCACTCCTGGCCGTCAAGTATAAAAGAATGGTGAACAGCCATTCATCTATTACCACTGCTCCACCATTTACCACCGATTTAAGAGCTTGAATATCTAAGCCTTTTGTTGATCGCGCTGGCATTTAATTCCAGCGTGACTTCTGACCGGCGACCCGTTATAGTTAGGCGAAGCAGAATTCTACTATTTCAAATATTTACCGACCTGCACCCGATGGAAAATCACGGCTTTGACAAACCTGGCGATTCCGGATCCGTTATCCCGTATATCGTTATCGCCCTTCTGACTCTGGTAATCATAATCCTTCTCTTGGTATTCTTCCTGGGGCCGGATTCCATTAATGGGCTGAGGAACGCCATAGGCTTATCCTCACAATCATCGCAGAACAGCGAAATGGTTGATGGTTCCAAGCCATCTGCTCCCGGCGATTCCGGCTCCGTGGCACTCAGCCAAAGCAAACCCTTCGACGGGGTCGGCGGACCTGAAACCCCAGGTGGCGTCTCCCCCTCCGGCCAACCGGGAACGACTGAATCGCCCCGGGTACCGGGTTCTTATCAAGGCGCGTTAGACGCTTCGTCCTGTGCTGGACTGGCGGACAATGTCGAAGCCTTTTTCAATAAGCTCGATACCAGGGATTACATCAATAGTTTTCAACTCGACTCACCCAGTTCAGTATACTTTCCGGAACTCATCCAGAAATTGGTCGACAACCCGCCCATCGTCAGCGGCGAGACTGACGATCTGTTTACGATTCTGCAGAACACCGCCCACTTTTTCCGTATAATAGGCAAGAAAAACATTCTTGTGCTGAAGGGCATTCTCGACCGTGAGCAGGCAACCTTCGAGCACATACTTTTTGATTTTTATACGCTTACCGCTCAACCTGAGTGTCTGCAGGAACGCTTCAGCCTGACCATCGGTCAGGACCCCATGTACGCATACGCCGGATTTTTCCTCAATACCATGGGCGGCAGGTTGTATCTGTTCCGCCGGGATTCCATGTCACGGATGGTGGTCAATTTTTACGCTATTTTGATCATCGAACAGGCTAACGAAGAAGGAAGAAACAAGTACGGGATAGACATTAAAGATGCGATTGACAACCTGATCATTGAGATCGAATCGAGCAGAATAAAATTGCAGATGCGGGACTTCTACCTGGATACCCTCTATGATTTGAAAGTCAAATACCAGTCGAGGTGAAAAATTAATGCCCCCGCCAAAGTTAAACGACGCCCTCTTCAATTTTATAAGTGCCACTCCCACACCTTTCCATGCCGTCGCTAACCTTGGCAGTATTCTCCAAGGTGCCCGCTTCACTATTCTTCACGAAAATCAGGAGTGGCAGATCGAACCTGAAGGTCGTTACGCCTTAATCAGAAACGGCTCTTTGATAGCCTTTACCACTGGTTCCGGTGATTTCCACAGAGAAGGGTTCAGACTGCTCGGAGCCCATACCGACAGCCCCAGTCTCCAGCTCAAACCACATCCGCGCGCACCCTCTTCCCCCTATTTGCAATTCAGTGTCGAAAAATATGGCGGCGCCCTGCTGAATACCTGGTTTGACCGTGAACTTTCTCTGGCCGGGAGGGTAACGGTTCTCGCCGACAGCGGTGTGGCCTGCTCCTGCCTCATCGATTTTCAGGAACCGGTTCTCTATGTTCCGAGTCTCGCCATACACCTTGACAGGAAGGCCAACGAAGGGCGTGAAATAAATGTCCAGAACGATCTCAGCCCGGTACTTGCACAAAGCGTCTCATCAGAAGAGCAATGGCATGCCCTGCTGCTCGACCGTATCAACACCCTCAACGATGACCTCACGGCCCGCTCTGTGCTGGGCTATGATCTGTTCTGCTACGACAGCTCCCCTCCTCGATTTTTCGGCTTGGATAAAAAATTCATCTGCGGGCCCCGGCTCGACAATTTGCTGAGCTGTTTTATCGGCCTGCAAGCTCTTCTCGATAAGGACAACACGGCCAACTGCATGCTCATCTTTACCAACCACGAAGAAATCGGCTCCACCAGCAGCAGCGGCGCCCTGAGCAATTTCGCCGTTTCAGTTCTCTCCAGAATATGCGGTAGTCTGGAAAATCATGCCATTTCAATGAATCGCTCGTTTTTTATTTCACTCGATAATGCCCATGCCAGTCACCCCAACTACATCGACAAGGGCGACGCCGATCATCAGGTGATTCTGAATCATGGCCCTGTTATAAAAATCAACAGCTCGCAGCGTTACTGTTCCAATTCAAGAAGCGGGGCAATTTTCAGACTGCTCTGTACCGAGGCCGGTGTGTCAACCCAGAATTTCATAATGCGAAGCGATATGGCATGCGGCTCGACAATTGGCCCGCTTACCAGTGCCGAACTCGGGGTCGAAGGAGTCGACGTCGGGGTTCCGACCTGGGCCATGCACTCCATTCGGGAGGTAACCGGCGCCAAGGACCCGGAGCTTCTCTACCGAGTTTCTCACCATTTTTTTAACAGAGACGACTTAGTTGTAATATCAGATATTTAGTTCTTTTTGTGACACATTGTAGCAATTGACTTTCCATTGCTATTACGGTACCCAAACAGAAGGCTGAATTTGCTCGATTCTCTTTTTCCCGGAGCTGCTTTGCTGTCAAATTCACAGTCCCCATGGTTGTACCCACGACAGCGTCCATCTGAGCGGACCGAGGTACCATTACTCTTTTATCCGCTTGTGGTCTTATAGACTTGTAAACCGATAATTCTCAACCAAGGAGGAACCATGAAAAGAGCTTTTGTTTTCGGGCTGATCGGTTTTGCCGGGTGCGCTCTGCTGGCCTTTAATGCCTCGGGGGCTGGAGGGCCGAAACCGGAACCGCCGGCCAAAGCGACGACCATTGCGGAACTGGCAGAACGCTACGATTCCAGCAGGTGCGCGGACTGCCACGAGGAGATTTACGACGAATGGGAAAATTCTCTGCATGCCCGCTCGATTCTCGGCAGTCCCCGTACGGCGCCCACCATCATCACCGCCATTGAAAAAGGGCTCAAGCTGTTCCCCTACTCAGGCGTAAAATCTGATGATGACATCACCGTCGAACATCTGATGATATGCGCGAAATGTCATCTGCCGCAGCTCGACGAAGCCACCGATGACGTCGCCCGGGAAATAGTGGCGACAATCAGGGGCTGGCAGCAGGCCTACAGGGACGGCGACGACGATACCGCTGAAGAACTCGAGGAAACCATTGCAAGCCTCAACATCGGCTGTATGGTCTGTCACAACAAGGTCGCGCTCATTCACAAATGGGCGGACGGCTACCCTCAACCCGACACGGTGTATGGTGCTCAGGAAGGTGATCACGAAGACGAAGAATTGGTCAACATGGCGGAAGCGCCCGCTCTTGGCGAATCTATCTTCTGCGGGCAGTGCCACGGCCTCGGGCCAAATTTGGAGCTCGATCATCCTTCCCAGTGTGCGACCCTTTATGGCAGCTATCTTTTCTCCTACGTGGCTCACGGAGGAAGTGAATCCTGCCAGGAATGCCACATGGAGAAATCCGAGCTCGGCCACGACATGCAATCCTACAAGGACGAGGCCATGATCGACATGGCCCTCGATGTCAAAGTCGAAGGCCGCTCAATCTTCTGGCGCAAGAACAAGGCCGAGGGTGTGGTGCCCATCGGTATCATCGACGTTTCCATGTACAACAAAGCGGGACATGTTATTCCAGACGGCTGACCGACTCCCAACCGGCTGGTCCTGGATGTGACCGCGAAAACCGATGATGACAACGTAATCTACAACGAACAGAGAATTTACATGCCGTTCCCTGGCAGGTTCGGCAGAGGCAAAGAGATGGGCCGCGGCCCTTATGAAAAGAGTGGTCTTTTGAGGGAAACGAGCCTTGCCCCCGGACAGACCAAGCATGAAACGTTTGAGATCACCTATCCGTTCGAAGATCAGGAAAAAGATGGTCAATCGAGGCGAGAACTGCTCAAGGATGAACTGACGGTCACCGTAACCATATGGTACGTACCGTTTGGTGAATTCGACGGCAATGAAGTCGCTTTTTATGAAGAGGAAAAGACCCTGGATCTGAAAACGGAGTGGATCTGGAGGTAATACTTTAGATTTCAAACAATAGACTTACACGGCCTAAAGCCCGCATGCGAAGGTATGCGGGCTTTGTCGTTTTGCGGCGCACACTCTATGAGAAAAGGAGTTGCATGAGTAAAATAATGTGGTATATATTTAGTTGTTTAACTATTTAGTTTATCCATTAAGCATTTGTGGTACTTTGCATAGTACCTCCCTTGTCCCTAACTATCTCTCAAACCACTAAACATTCACACAGGAGACATGACGATGAAGATTAGTCCCATTGTAAAATTCATCCCTGTGGTGTTGATG
>JARFQM010000001.1 GCA_029287755.1 Desulfofustis sp.
CCACGACTGTGTGTCCATGGCGTTGAAAGTATTCCAGAAATCGTGCTCGAATTTGGTTTCCTGTCATATTCGTTTTCCGGTTTGAGATTTCTGCAGATTATGGATCCGCTGCGGTTGTGTGCCCTGCACCGCCAGTGGTGCAGGCCTATTATGCAGAAATAAGGATTTTAGTAAAGTAAACGGTTTTGTCAAACCAAATAGAGCCGAGCGCCACGATCCCTGCCAAATTCCCGGCTCCTTGGTGGAACATTGCCTGGAGCCAGGTCTGCCGGCAGGGACAGGCGAAAAAGTGAGATCAAACGCCGTCAGGTATTCTGGCGGTAGGGGCAAGTTCCTTTCCCGCCGCAAACAGCTCCCTGATCGTCGTGATTCCGACCGAATGCAGCTTTTTTACCAGAAAGATGAACAGGTAAGCGGTCTGCAGGGCATCCTCAAGGGCATCGTGGGCTTCGAAGTAGGGCAGGTTTAATTCGGTACTGAGTCTCTGCAGGTTGTAGCGGCCATCGGCTACTTGCTGGGAACCGTGATAGTCGCCCAGGACCATCCTTTTGTAGATCTGCGCCATACGCATGGTATCGAGGCTGGGATTGGCTATTGTGCCGTTGTAGAGCTTGCGGGTGGCCCGGTCCAGAAAGCCGGTATCGATCGGCACATAATGACCGACCAGCAGATCCTCCTCGATAAATTTCAGGAACAGGGGCAGAACCGTTTCCAGTGGCGGGGCCTCCTCCAGCTGTTGGGGGGTGATCCGATGAATCAGGGTGGCCCGGGTATGATCACGGTTATGAGGTTTTACATAGTAGTGAAAGGTTTGACCCAGATCTATCTGCAAATCCCTGATGCGAACGGCGCCAATGGCAATGATTTCATCCTTTTTCCGGTTGAGGCCAGTCAGTTCGGTGTCGAAGACAACATAGGTATAGTCGGCCAGCTGTTTTCGATAGTCGAAGCGTGCGAAGCTGCGGTTGTTGGAAACAATGAGCCGGTCACGGCCCCGCAGTCGGGATATTTTATTGAGTATCCCCATCACCTAGGCCTCTGCTATCTCCTTGGCCATCAGATTCTGCATCCTGCCGATGACGCTGAAACCGTCCTTGAGCATCCGTTTTTCCAGATCACTGAGCTCTTCGGGATAGATGAAATCGTCCGGCTCTTGGCCCTGTTCTATCTGGGAAAGCTGGTGGATAACCCGGAGCTGCAGCTGCAGTTCATAGGCATCGACCATCTCCAGAGAAAAGGACTTGTCCAGTTTCATCCTGGCGGACAGCCGCTTGAGCCGAGTCAGGGTGTTGGTCTGCCTGATCCCATATTTCAGGCTCAGGATCCGGGCAAAATCAACAAAAGGAGCCAAGCCGCGCATCTTGATGTCCAGCCGATCCTTGTGATCGCCATTCTGTTCGACCACGAACTGCTGAAAAAAAGAAAGTGGTGCCCGCAAGGACAGGAAATCGCGGCCCAAGTTCTCGATGATGGTATTCTTCTGGAGGCAGCGGGTGATGATATGGTCGCGCAGATCAACAGCCAGCTGTTCGGTTCCATACGCATGCCTGAAATCGAAGAAAATAGAGGCGCCGAGCTGATCATGCCGACCCGCGTCACCGATCCAGTGGGAAAACTGCTCTTTCCAGCTGGTCATCGACCGGCACCAGAGAGGGTTGCTGGCCATGACATTGTCCTTGCAGGACGGGTAGCCGCACTTGAGCAGATGATAGGTCGCCTGTTCGCCAAACACCCGGAAGTAATTCTCCACCTCTTTCTGCTGCCTGGGGTCCGGATCGCTGTAGATGATGCCGTTATCCTGGTCGGTCTTGAAAGTCTGCTCGTTTCTGCCTTCGCTGCCGAACATCAGCCAGCTGTACCTGACCGGGGCAGGTCCTAGCTGGTCATGGAGGAGAACTAGAATCCGAGCGAGAATCCTCTCGTTGATCAGAGTGATCATGCGGGAAATATCGCCTGCCTTGGCTCCCTCCTTGAGGATATTGCGAACCAGCCCGCTGATTTTTTCGGAGAGCAGATAGAGCCCCTCGAACTGGCTCTGAGCAGAGATTTCCTTGAACAGGTAGTAGGGGGAATTGCCCTGCTGAACCATGATGTCGTGGCTGGTGATCACGCCGGTGACCCGGCCGCTCTGTTCAACCCCAAGATGGTGGATGGAGGTGGTCATCATTTTCAGCAGCACATCGAAACAGAGCATATCCGCCGGCACCGTTTTCAGCGGACTGCTCATGATCGAGCTGACCGGCTCCCTGATATCCCTGCCGTCGGCGATGACCTTGCTCCTGAAGTCGGTATCGGTAATGATGCCGATCATCGAACCGGGATCCTCGTCGACATAGACGAGCAGCGAACCGATGCCCTGGCGGGCCATGATCATCCCGCTTTCCTGAATAGAGGTGGTGGCCGACACGGAGAACAGCGGCTTGCTCAGCTCGCCGGCCTTGGTGTTGAAAAGCAGCAACTCCTCGGCGGGTCTCCTGGTCAACTTGTTTTTGCGCAACTCTGTGTAGGCCGTCGCCACCACATTGTCGGAAAAATTTTTCAGGTAGAAATGGGAAATCGCCGAAACGGAGCGCACCAGTTCTTTGAAAATATCGCGGGGAATCAGGTAGCAGAAGGTATCTTCAACGGTTTCGATGTTGAGGTTGGCCTTGGTTCCCCTGATAATTCCCAGGGCGCCGATATTCGACCCGACGCCCCGGTAATCCTTGAGTACGATATCACCGTCGTCATCGGTGATAAAGGCCCTGACGCCGCCTCTTTGAATAAGATAGAGATGAGTGATGTCAGATTCGTTGTAGGTCAGAAGCCGGGTGCCCTTGGGGAAAAAATCGATTTTGCAGTGCAGGGCAAGGTCCCTGAGGGATTGGTCGTCAAGTTCTTTGAACGGCATGGTACTCTTGAGAAAGGCAATCGCCACTTCGGGGGCGACCGCGTTTTCACTGCCGTTGACCGACGGGATGACCGGAGCCTGTTTTCTGTCCTTGCCTGCCATGGTAAAGTTTGTCCGCTTGGGGGTAATGGTGGATACATTTTTTATATCACACTATTTATCTTACAGGAATAAAAAGCGAGAGAGGAGCCGGGTCTGGCGAGGAGCCACGGGCCGCACTACCCATCGTCTCCCGTGGAACATGATGGGTAGTGTGGCCCCGCCCTAATCTAGAAAAACTCGTTGTCCAGTGTCTTCTTGCCGTCAATCAGATCATCAACAACGGTGGGATCGGCCAGGGTGGAGATGTCGCCGAAGTCGCCGAAATCGTTGGAGGCGATTTTCCGCAGGATGCGGCGCATGATTTTGCCGCTGCGGGTCTTGGGCAGCCCAGGGGCATATTGGATGGTATCCGGCGAGGCTATCGGTCCAATCTCCGTGCGCACATGGACGCGAAGCTCGGCGAGTAATTCGGCGTTTTCCTCGACGCCGGGAACGAGCGTCACAAAGGCGTAAATGGCCTGCCCCTTTATCGGGTGCGGCATGCCGACCACTGCTGCCTCATTGACATGGGAATGAGAGACCAGCGCCGATTCGATCTCCGCGGTACCCAGCCGATGCCCCGAGACATTTATCACATCGTCGAGCCGGCCCATAATCCAATAGTAGCCGTTCTCGTCGCAGCGTGCCCCGTCGCCGGCATCGTAACAACCAGGAAATTCCTCGAAATAGGTACGGCGAAAACGTTCGGGATCGCCATATATCCCCCTGAACATCCCTGGCCACGGTTTCCGGATAACGAGGTGGCCGCCCTCGTTCACGCTGGCCTCGTGGCCTTCTTCGGTGAGAATGGCCGCATCGACCCCGGGCAACGGCATGGTGGCCGAGCCCGGTTTCAACCTGGTTGCGTAGGGGAGAGGTGATATCATGATACCGCCAGTCTCGGTCTGCCACCAGGTATCGACGATGGGCACGGAACCGCCGCCGACATTGAGATGATACCACATCCAGGCCTCCGGGTTAATCGGTTCACCCACTGAGCCGAGGATGCGCAGGGAGGAGGTGTCATGCTTTTTGATCGGTTCAGCGCCGAAACGCATGAGCGCCCTGATCATCGTCGGAGCGGTGTAGAAAATGGTGACGCCGTATTTCTCGATTATCTGCCAGAATCGATCGGGACCGGGATAGGATGGGACACCTTCAAACATCAAGGTGGTAGTGCCCCAGCCCAGCGGTCCGTAGAGAAGATAGGAGTGACCGGTAATCCAGCCGACATCGGCGGTGCACCAGTAGACATCCTCGTCTCTAAGATCAAATACCATCTGCATGGTATGGAGGACATAGGTCAAATATCCCCCGCTGGTATGCACCACCCCTTTGGGCTTGCCGGTCGAGCCGGAGGTGTAGAGTATAAACAGCATATCTTCCGCAGCCATCGGCTCGGGAGTGCACGTGGGGGTGATATCGGGGCCGCTCATTTCATCATGCCACCAGCTGTCCCGCCCGGGCTGCATGGCCACGTCAATACCGGCCCGGCGCACGACCAGGCAGTGATCAACCGAGTCACACTCTTCGAGCGCCTCATCTCCATTCGGTTTCAGGGCGATGCTCTTGCCCGCTCTGAGCACCGCATCGGCAGTGATGAGCAGCGAAGCCTCGCAATCTTCTATCCTGTTTTGCAAACTGACAGCTGAAAAACCGGCGAACACCACCGAGTGTATCGCTCCAATTCTTGCGCAGGCAAGCAGGCTGATTACCAGTTCTGGAATCATCGGCAGATAGACCGCCACCCGGTCGCCTTTTTGCACCCCTTTTTTCTTCAGCACATTGGCGCATCGGCAGACCTCGTCGAGCAGCTGCCGGTAGGTATAGGTACGGACTTCATCTTCGGGCTCCCCCTGCCAGATCAAGGCGATTTTTTCACCTTTTCCGTGTTCGACATGGCGATCGAGGCAATTATAGGAAACATTGAGAGTGGCCCCGTCAAACCAGCGGATTTCCGGTTTATAAAGATCGGCGTCAAGCACCGACCGCCAGGGACTATACCAGCTCACCAGCTCTTCGGCCCGCTCCTGCCAGTAGCCCTCCAGATCCTCCATGGAACGGTCGTAGGTACTTTGATACTGGGCTATATCATTTATCCAGGCGTGCTGGCTGCCTTCGATCGGCGGCTCGAAATATCGGTCCTCGCTTAACAGACTGGTTATTTTTTCGTCAACTTCACTCATTGAAGTCTCCACCTGAAATCTGACTGCTGGACAGTGCAAACGGTAAAAATCAAAATGACCCCGAACAATTTCCAAATCAATTTTAACTATAATATCAATATATCTGATATAAGCAAGAATTCTTATCCTTTTCCGCCGTCACTCCAAAAACCACGTTATCAAGCACGCTCAAAAAATATATATCATGAATAAATACAAATAGTTGGAGAAGAAGCCTTGGGGTTGGCCAAAAAGTTCTTTACAGTTTATTACTTGAAAATTAAATTAAACGCTGAAATAACTAAGATAGTTTTCCTTGGGAAACCAGTACTTTTGCTTCAAGATAATGGCGTGCGAGAAATTCTGCCGCAGGCAGAAGTGCGTCCGAGGTTAAGATTTCGAGCACAACTAAATATCTGCTAAAAGGGCCGTTTCCGGATGGGAACCAGGCTAAGAGGGAGCCGTTATGCAAGAAGACTTGAAAGAAGACATGAAAGATGAACAGATCGAGGTCATATCCAAACTGCTCAAGTCGATGTCCCACCCGATCCGGCTCAAGATTCTCTGCCTGCTTCAGGAAGAAGAGATGTCGGTGGGAGACATTAGGGAGCAGGTGAAGACCACCAACGCAAACGTCTCCCAACACTTGAACATTCTCAGAAGTCAGGGCATTATTGACTTCCGTAAAGACGCCAATTTCATTTACAACAGAATTACCGATCAGCGCATCCTTGAACTAATCCAGAAGATGCGGCATCTTTTCTGTCCCGACCTTTAAACTGCAAGTGAACCGATTACCTAACAGATAAACTCAACCATCCGAGTAGTACCATGATCATTAATGACTGGATTCACGCAATCGCCGGCTCTTTCATTCTCGCAAGCCTCGCTTTGGGTGTTGAGGCCAGCCCGATTTTTCACAGTAAATACTGGCTGTTATTCACTGCCTTCGTGGGGCTCAACCTGCTGCAGTTCGGTTTTTCAAAAAAGTGTCCCATGGGCCTGATCCTCAAAGCCCTGGGCATACCCGAGAGCAGGCAGCAAAATTAGTCGTTTACCATTTTCGCACCGCAGGACAGCTGCCAGCAACAGTCCCGTTCAGCGCAGGTTTCCTGTCTGGTGAAACAATCCTGGTGCCCCTCTTTGAGCTGCACCGCCTGGATCAGTTCCGCCATTTTCAGCCCCTTGGTTTCGATATCGAGCCGCCGCGCCTTGGTCCTGGCTAGCGCAAACAAGGGGGAACCTTTCAATAGTTTCTGCTTTTTCATATCTTCCTCTTACTTGGATTTAGTTTTTCGTGTTGCCTGCGTATCATCAGTCACTGCTGATGAGATTTTCAGAAAGCGCCGCCCCGCTGAGTACCCGGCCACCGTAACCGTCGTTTTCCAGAGATTGGTATGCAACTGAATTCCATGGCCTAAATCGGCAGAATATGCATTTCTTCCCTGACAGGATGACTGCCCCTGAGCAGGAGCCCGTTGCGACCATCGATCGAGACCTCGTCGCCAAACTCGATCCGGTGGCCGTTTACCTCGGCATGGCTCTCATAGACGCGAAGCTGTTTGCAGCCGACCACACAGGTCTTCTCCAACCGCACCGCCACCACCGAGGCGTGCGAGGTCTGGCCGCCGCGGGAGGTAAGCAGCCCATCGGTCAA
>JARFQM010000021.1 GCA_029287755.1 Desulfofustis sp.
CACTTTCCGAGCTGGATCGCCTGAACGAAAAGCTGAAGATGGTCGGCGAACGCTGGAATCTTTCCGAAAAAGCAGTACTGCATATGAACCTGGCCCTTGATGAGCTGTTCACCAACGTGGTCAGCTACGGCATAGATCATCAAACCCACCAGGAAGTATCCTTTTCACTCGATCACTGTGGAGACGAGATAATTATAGTTGTCGCTGACAGCGGCAAACCTTTTGATCCGACCCACGCCCCCGATCCGCAGCTGGATTTACCCATTGATGCTCAGCCTGTCGGCGGGCTCGGGATTTTTCTGATGCGTCAATATACCGATAATATCGAGTATCGGCGGGAGAATGAGAAAAATATCGTCACCCTGACCAAAAAAATTTGAAACAGTACTTATAGTCACGCAATAGGAGGGTTTTCGATGGATATAGATAAAACCGAAGAACAGGGAGTTATAATACTTGCTCCCAATGGGAGGCTGGACTCCAACAGTGCACCACTCCTCGAGCAGGAAATTGGCCTGATCAATGCCGGCGACAACGGCCATCACCTGCTGCTCGATTTCAGTAAAGTCGAATATATTTCGAGTGCAGGGCTCAGGGTTGTTTTGAAAACCGTGAAGGAACGTCAAGTGGCCAGCAAGTCATTTGCGGTCAGCAATATGCAGGATCATGTAAGAGAGGTGTTCGAAATATCCGGTTTCGATTCCTATGTGACCATTCATCCTGACACCCTGAAGGCCATTGAAAGTTTCAAGGTGTAGCAGTGAGCTCCGACAAAAGAAAAGAAGATCGTATCGATATCAGCGAAGACATCATGTTCGCCAGACGGTCGGAGCATCCGTTCTGCTATTATGGGGGATCAACGCTGAACTACAGCCCCGGGGGACTGTGTTTTCAGAGCCGCTACCAGGCCATTCCCGGAGACAACCTCTGTGTCCGGATGATCGGTCGCCATCTACAAACCTATTCCTCTTTGGAAGAATTGACCTGCATCGCCGAGGTGCGCTGGTGTACGCCGGTGGGATCGTCTGACAATCCAGCCTACCGCATAGGTCTTTATTATCATGGCAGCCAGATTCCTCCTCTGTTCAAACCCTGACAGTTAATCAGATGCATGGAGCCGGGATTAAACGGCCAACGGCCGGATCCCTCCTCAAACCCGGCAGGTAAGCCAATGACCTCCACACAAGAAGTGCCCATTTATAAGCGCTCTCTTTATTCCTGGGTGTTCAAAACCAAATGGTCGCTCCAGCTTTTACTGCTTCTCCTCATCTTCGCAGTGGTTTTCCTGCGGGTACTGCCTCTAGAGATACAAAAACGCATTGTCAACGAGGTGTTGGCCGTCGGTGATGTTCGCCAGCTGGTTGTCTATTGTCTGATCTTTCTGCTGGCCGTAGTCTTCTCAAGCCTGCTCAAACTGTCCGTCAACGGCTTGCAGACGGTAATTGGCCAACGTGCCCTGACCGACATGCGCCGTGATCTCTATCAGCATATTCTGCGGTTGCCCCTGTCCTTCTTTCGGAAAACCCCAACCGGGACCGTGGTCGCCTCGCTGGTCACCGAGCTTTCCGCCTCGGCCAATTTCGTCGGTGCCGCCATTGCCGTTCCCCTGAGCAACGTTCTTACCCTGGTGGCCATCGGCGCCTATCTGATCTGGCTCAACACCCTGCTGGGCATCGTCACCCTCTCCATCTACCCGATCGCCCTTTTTGTGGTTCCTCTGGTACAGCGCGGCGTCAATAATTGGAACAGGCGGCGGGTCGATTCCTCCAACAAGATGGCAAGCCGCATTACCGAATCGATAAGCGGCATAAGTGAAATTCATGCCCAGGGATCGTTTCAAAATGAGGAGCGACGATACAACGCGATAATCGAGCGGCTTCTGAAAATAAGAATTATCTGGACCCTCTATCGCTATGGGGTGAAGGTTACCAACAACCTTTTTGTCGGTCTGGGTCCCGTGGTGGTCATGCTGCTGGGCGGTTATTTGCTGATGCAGGGAGAGACCGAGCTTGGTTCGATCGTGGCTTTTCTCTCGGCCCAGGAAAAACTTTACGATCCATGGAAGGAATTGATCGATTTCTATCAGACCCAGCAGGATGCTTCGGTTCGCTATAAAAAGGTCATGCAGATCTTCGAGGGTGACACCGAATTCACTCTAATTGCCGATCGTCCCCCGCCGGTGCCGCACCGAGGCCGAATTGAAATCCAGGATCTGGAGTTCGTCACCCCCAACGGCATCAAGTTGCTCGACCAGGTGAATCTCACCATCGACGCCGGGGAACACCTGGCGCTCGTCGGCTTCTCGGGCTCGGGGAAATCGACCCTGGCCAAGTGCATCGGCCAGTTGTATTCCTATACCGGTGGGGAAGTACTGCTAGACGGCCGCTCCGTCGCCTCCATTGCCAAGGAGGAGGCCATCCGCTCCATCGGCTTCATTTCCCAGGAGCCCTTTATCTTTTCTGGCACGATCAACGATAATTTGCTTTATGCCTGTAATGCCATAGATGGTTTCCCCGATCGTGATGGCACCAATGAGCCGATAAACCTGGACGATAAAATCGCCGTCCTCCAGCAGGCCGGCGTTTTTGTAGATACCCTGCGGTTCGGGCTCAACACCATCCTCGATGTTCAGCTTTATCCAGAACTGGAAGAGCGGTTTCTCAAAGTCAGGGCCAATTTTCGCGAAAATTTCGGTGACGAACTGGCTGAACACGTTGAATTCTATTTCCAGGACAATTATCTCTTCCACTCGACGATAATAGAGAACATCATCTTCGGCTCCGTTCAGAATAACCAGGCCCTGGACAGTCTGGAAGAAGACGAACCGTTTCTGAGCTTTCTCAGGGAGGCAAATCTTCATCTACCCCTGTTGGAAACTGGTGCCGATCTGCTCACCCAAACAGTCGACATCCTGGGTAAGGAGGTGCCGCGAGACAGTGTTTTCTTTGAACAGACGCCCATTACTCCGGAAGAATATGATTCCTACCTGGAACTGGCTGCTCAACTGGAAGGCTCTTCCCTATCCCTATCCACCCTGCGTAAGAAAGAGCGGCTAATGCTGCTCAAGCTCGCCTTTCGCTATGTGCCGGCCCGTCACAAAATAATCGATCTGCAGCCCCTGCTCGAGAAACTGATCCTCTCCGGCAGGCATGATTTTCGTCTCTGGTCTGGGGAACATATGGCTGATACTGTTTCGTTCTACAGGGACAGCGAATATATTCGCTCCCAGTCCATTCTCAACAATATCTTCTTCGGCAGTCTGACAAGCGATTCCCCCAAGGTCGAGGATCGGGTCAATCAATGCATAGTGCAGCTTCTCATCGAAGAGGACCTGTTGGAGCAGGTGGCGGCGATCGGCATGGAATTTGAGGTCGGTACCCGGGGCGACAAGCTCTCGGGCGGCCAGCAGCAGAAGCTGTCCATTGCCAGGGTGCTGCTGAAAAAGCCGCAGGTGCTTATCATGGATGAAGCAACTTCGGCACTGGACAACGCCTCACAGAGCAGAATTCAGAATCTGATAGAAAAATGGAAGGGCAGCACCACGGTCATTTCCGTTATACATCGTTTGGACCTGTTGCCCTCCTTTGACAAGGTGGCGGTGATGAAATCTGGTAAAATTATTGAATCAGGCGCCCCCGACAAATTGCTTGCAGAACAGGGAGTATTGTATGAGCTCGTCCATGGAAAAAAACGCTGAACAAGAGAAACACTCGAGCTTCAAGCAGAACCTCGAATACCTGCGCGAGATTCCTCTTTTGCAGGGGCTGGACTATGAATCCTTGAAACTGATTACGATGCTGAGCAAGCAGATCGACCTGATAGAGGGAGATCAACTGATGGTGCAGGGAGAGGATGACGGCTGTGCCTATTATTTAATAAACGGCAATTTGAGAAGCTCATACCGGCTATATGACAAGCTCTATCAATTGCGCGATCACGCCCCGGGAGAGTTTCTCGGCGGACTGGCGCTGCTGGGTCCGGCTATCCGCCTGTTTACTTTGTATGCCACCGAGTCGTCGTCGGTTCTCAGGTTGAAACGGGATGGGTTCCAGAAAGTCATGAACCAATATCCCGGCAGCATGGCTAAAGTTGCCGCCAATTTTGCATCTGTCTTGTCAGCAAGGGAACAGGGGCTCTTAAATCAGATAGATTCTGAAGCGCTGGAGAGCGCAAATCAGGCCCTGGGAATTTCCCTATTATGAGAGTGAACTATAAACCAGCGAGGGAATAATGCGAACCATACTAATCACAACCCTTTGGGTGGCCACAATCCTTCTTGGCAAAACTCCCTGGTCGACAGCCGCGACGCCAGCGGTTCCTTATTCCGTGGGAGGCTTTACCCTGGATCGATCGATTGATGACTATCCCGTGGAGAGACACGCAAACTATCTCAGCGAAGTGATCGTCACCGACCTGAACGGCTTCCGCAAGGCCTTCATCACCTTTGGCACCTGCAGGAATCCGGGCAAGATCCTGCGGATAAAACTGAAGTATAGCGACAGGTCGCAGGATTTCTTCAAGGAACTGTTACAGCGCTATCGGGAAAAATTTGGTGCAAAACCCAAATTCTCCGGAGATCAGTTCGGTAATGTCAAAAGCTGGAAATGGTCGTTCACCGATGAACAGGGGCGGAAAGTGACCCTCCAGCTCCAGCACAACCTCAAAGACGAGGAGGAATCGATCGGCAACATGGTGAAGCTGAGCATGCC
>JARFQM010000025.1 GCA_029287755.1 Desulfofustis sp.
AGCGAATCGTTAAACTCCACACGTACCTCCAGTGCTGCCGGGGATGATCATCGTCATCGGGCCGGCCTATTGAACCTTTAAAAAATGCTTAGCCGGCACTCGTATTTATCAATAAATACCGGTTTAAACGCACCCTTGAAAACCGGTCAAAACCTAAACATTTGAGGTGCTGAAGTCAAGCAGGATCAGGGGGGAGAACAAAGGCTGCAGGAAAAATCTTGAACTATTCATCCATTTCAACAATAGTGGTTTGTTTTCCACTGAAATTTACCCAGGCACAAACACTTGATCTCGAGGAAATCCATGCTCTCCGCAGACCTGCTTTTTGATCTCAGAGAATTTGCCCATGCCTCTCTCTTTGCCGCTGACCGTCCGGTCTGGTCGGCCCTGCAGGATCTGAAGAACTATATGGACGGCTATGTCTATGCCAGGCATCTGTTCAGCCGTCTGGCTGATGGCGTGACAGCCCAAGAACACCTGGTGCTCCATGCCGGCAGCCTGATCGAGGCCAACCAGTGTCACATTGACTATGGTGACACGTTAAAGGGCGGGCTGGTCATCACCCGCGCGGGTGAAGTGCTTCAGGGTGCGTCGCTTATCATGGCCGGCTCCGTGCTGCTGGGCGACAGGATCACCATCGGCCAAGGCGTCCTTGTCGAGGGAGGTGCAACCATCAAGTCTCCCGCCGTCATCGGCGATCTGACTGAAGTGCGCCAGGGCGCCTATCTGAGGGGGTACTGCCTGATCGGGAAACGCTGCGTGGTCGGCCACACCACCGAGGTCAAGCATTCGGTCTTTCTCGACGATGCCAAAGCTGGACATTTCGCCTATCTGGGGGACAGTATCATCGGCAACAATGCCAATCTGGGGGCCGGCACCAAATGTGCCAACCTCAGATTCATACCCGGCAACGTCCAGGTCAGCTACCAGGGCGAGCTCTACAACACCGGTAGACGTAAATTCGGTGCCATCATAGGCGACAAGGCTCAGACCGGCTGTAATTCGGTTACCAGCCCCGGAACCATCATTGCCAAAGGCTGCTTTTTAATGCCCAACACCACCGCCCCGTCGGGGTTTCACTCGGAAAGAAGAATAGGTTAAAAAGATACCACAGACATCAAGGGAGCTCTCATGACCACCATCAAAACCGCCGACCTCATCAATTCAGTTGCCGATAGCCTGCAGTTCATAAGCTACTACCATCCGGTCGATTTCGTCCAAGCCATGCATCGCGCCTATCTGAACGAGAAAAGCACAGCGGCAAAGGATGCCATCGCCCAGATACTTATCAATTCCCGTATGTGCGCCCTGGGTAAACGCCCCATCTGCCAGGACACCGGTATCGTCACCGCCTTTGTCAAAGTCGGGATGAACTGCCGCTTCGACTCCGATAAGACCTTACAGCAGATGGTCGATGAGGGGGTCGATCTGGCCTATGCCAACCCCGACAATCCGCTGCGTAAATCGATTGTAAATCCGCCTCTGGGAGCACGGATCAACACCGGGACCAATGGTCCCGCTGTGGTCCATCTTGAACTGGTGGCCGGAGATACGGTTGAGGTCAATATTGCCGCCAAGGGCGGCGGCTCTGAAAACAAGAGCAAGATGGCCATGCTGACCCCGGCCGACTCGCTTGTCGAGTGGGTGAAGCAGACGCTCCCGGCAATGGGGGCCGGCTGGTGCCCCCCCGGCATGCTGGGGATCGGCATAGGGGGAACCATCGACAAGGCCATGTGTCTGGCCAAAGAATCTTTGATGGATCCGGTCGATATCCACGAACTTCAGGAGCGGGGACCGGCTGACCATCTGGAGGAACTGCGCCTGGAGATTTTCGAGGCGGTCAACAGCCTTGGCATCGGGGCTCAGGGACTGGGCGGCTTGACCACCGTTCTGGATGTCAAAATCCGTGACTTTCCGACCCACGCGGCCTCCCTTCCCGTGGCCATGATCCCCAACTGCGCCGCCACCAGACATATCCACTTCACCCTGGACGGCAGCGGTCCGGCTGTGTTTGAGCCGCCGGACATCAGCAACTGGCCCGAACTCGTTTTCGAGGCCGGAGAGAGCGTTAAAAAAGTGTCGCTTGAGGCAATCACGAAAGAGGAGATCGGCTCCTGGAAAGCCGGCGATACTCTTCTGCTCAGCGGTAAAATTCTGACCGGCAGGGATGCGGCGCACAAAAGGATTCAGCAGCTCTTCGAGGAAGGCAAGCCCCTGCCCGAGGGCGTCGATTTCAACGGCAGGTTCATCTACTATGTCGGCCCAGTCGATCCCGTAGGCGATGAAGTGGTTGGTCCCGCCGGACCGACCACTTCGACCCGTATGGATAAATACACCGACATGATGCTCGGCAAAACGGGGCTCTACGGCATGATCGGCAAAGCCGAGCGGGGCGACACCACCATCGATCTGATCAGGAATCACGGCGCCGTTTACCTGATGGCGGTCGGCGGTGCGGCCTATCTGGTTTCCAAGGCAATCAGAGGCTCCCGGGTAGTCGCCTTTGAGGATCTGGGCATGGAAGCCATTTATGAATTCGAGATCGAGGACATGCCGGTAACCGTGGCGGTTGACAGCAACGGGGAAGCGGTTCACAAAACCGGCCCGACATTCTGGCAGAAGGAGATTCTGGCCGCCAAAGGCTGATTGGTTCGCCTCGAGTCCAACAGCAAAGGCCGGTGTCATGTGACACCGGCCTTTGTGTTTTGGTTCGACTGATTGATCAGGTGATGTTTATTTGACCGTGCAGGTCATGTCCTGCCCGCAGCACATGGGTGATTTAATCTTGCCGTGACCGTTGGGGCATTTGGAAATCTGGACTTCGTTGCCGTCGTCGAGTTTCAGTGTATCGTCAACAAGCGGGGCGTCGCACTTTGCACAGGTCGCATTTACTCCCATCCCGCATTTGGAACATTCATAGGTTGCCATACCACTCTCCTTATTGTTTTTTATCAGAGCCATTTGCAAAAAGATCTTTTCGCCCACACTCTGCCTTATGCTCAAAATTGTATCCTCGGAATATCAATCATATGTCTGTGGTAAAATTTCTCGCATGGTTTGATTTTGAACGAAAATCTTAATTTTGCAATAGGCTCATCAGTTAATGAAACCCTGTCTGCCGGTAGGCCTCTGACAGGGGCATGACCTTTCCATCCACCATAGGGTTCAACCAGGAGAAGTCAAGCTGCCGGCCGCTGCCGGTCAACTTTTCTTTCTTCTGAATATGGCGTTGACAAGAAAGTCCCCGCCCGGCTCCCGCAGCTGCCAATAGAGACGGTCGCCGGGGTTGCCCCTTGGCACTTCGCTGCCGTCTGCCTCACGCATGGCGGCTACCTGCAAACGACGCACTTCGATTCCGGGTCCCATGTATTCCACTGCTTCACCCTGATGACAGACGTTTCGCAACTCGACTTCTACCTCTGCCTGAGAGTTTCCCCTGACCACCGCCACCGGCTCATAATCCTGATCGACACGTGATGAGTCGTAGAGCATATCCCCGGGGCCGGGCTTCTGGTGGGCAAAATTGAGGCTCATCCCCCTGGTGCCGGTCTTCTCGAT
>JARFQM010000097.1 GCA_029287755.1 Desulfofustis sp.
CGCCCGCCGACGATCACCGGTTTTCCTGCAAGCTCGGGATTATCGAGTTGTTCAACCGACGCGTAGAAGGCGTCCATATCAATATGGATAATTTTCCTGCGATCTGTCATAGTCAAAACACTGGCGCCGGAAGACGGTCAAACCATTCTGCGAGCCTCTCTGCGGAACGGTTCATTCTGATCCTGCCAGTGGTGGTTTGGCGTCGCTGCCGCCCCTGCAATTATAATGGATAGTCTCCAAGATAGAGATGAAAAAAATAGACATCATCAAGACAACCTCGTTGTTCGAAGGGTTAACCACAGCAGAAATCGAAGCGGTCGCCACCCTGATTTTCGAGAAAAAGTTCGACAAAGGGGAAACGATCTTTTTTGAAGGAGACGAGGCTGACGGTTTTTACCTGGTCAGCAGCGGGCAGATAAAGGTGTTCAAGATGAATCCCATGGGCAAAGAACATATTCTGCATATTTTCGGTCCCGGTGAACCGGTGGGCGAGGTACCGGTATTCAGTAAGCAGCCGTTTCCGGCAACCGCGGAGGCGATTGTTAAGAGCACCACCTATTTTTTCCCGAGACATGATTTCGTCGCCCTCATCGAGAAACACCCCTCGATTGCCTTGAATATGCTCGCTGTTCTGTCCCGTCGTTTGAGACAGTTTGCCGCCCAGATTGAGAATCTGTCGCTCAAGGAAGTTCCGGCGAGATTGGCAGGCTACCTTCTCTATATTGCCGAGGAGCAGAACAATAGCGACGTCGTCAGGCTGCCGGTGTCGAAGGGACAATTGGCGAGCTTGCTGGGAACCATCCCCGAAACCCTGTCGCGGATATTTGCCAGGATGAGCGATGAGGGCCTCATTCGAGTCGATGGGCGTTCGATTACCATTGTGGATCGCGACGGACTCATGGATAAATAAGGTGGGATGGTATTCAGTGGCCTATCTGGGCAATCGATTGATCATAGTGATGGCTGAACACGTAGCGCCGATTGCTGACTTCGACTTTGGGCGGCAACCGGTATGTTTCGAAGAGATCATAGCCCTGTTTCAAGTTTAACCAGAATTCATACCAGCGAGAGCTGCGGTAGAGGGCCAGATTTCCCGGCGTCAATCTGAAGGGAAAAATATGAACCTGAAACTCCTTCTGCCCTCTGGCCAGCGCAGCATCGGCGAGAGTGTAGATCTCGTCCATGTAGTAATCGGTCATGGCGTAGCAGCCGGTGGAGGTGCAGCCGCCGTGCACCATCAGCGCCGAGCCGCTGCGATTATGGCTTTGGTCGTAGTCGTTGGGATAGCCTAAATTGAACGACAGGTGGTTTCTGCTCCAGGGATTCATCTGGTCGGCGCCTACCAGGTAAAATCCTTCTGGTCCCTGTTTGTCGCCCAGCCTGAGTTTGGGTCCCAGTTCTCCTGAATAACGGCAGATGATATAGGTCTTGAACAGCTCGAATCGTCCGCCGCTTTTTCGCAGCCACACCTCCAGTTCACTGGAGCGCTTGAAGATTCTGATGTAAATGGGGGCGCCAAGTTTCATCGACTTGCTGCCGAGCATGGCCTCGAGCCGGGTCAGGGATCGGTGGTAGGCTGCCACGGACGTAATGCTGCCGGGAATTTTGGGGTCGGCTGCCTCGAGGCGGGAGGTGAGGGTGAGCACAAGGATGCAGATGGCGATTGGAACTAACGAGAGTCTCAGCATCATGGGGTAGTTGAATGATGAACGGAATAATTTTCACAAGCAAATTTGCTCCCACTTTAGCAGGTGGGCACCTCCTTTGTCCAGATCTGCCAAGCTCAGCCTCCTTGGATGGGTCGGGTGGGGACAATCTTCACTGCTTGATAAGACAGTCGACCGGGATTAAGGTAGCCCTGACGGTCTTGGCGAACAAAAGCGGATCTGCCGGGATTTACTAATTGGCTGGTTGCAATAAAAATTTTATGATAGATCTTCATCTTCACTCCACATTTTCAGACGGAACCCACTCTCCTGAAGCACTGGTCCGTATGGCTAAAACGGCCGGGCTGAAGGCTATCTCAATAACCGATCACGACACCGTCGACGGGACCGGAGAGGCCGTGGCCGCAGGAGAAAAACATGGGGTACGAGTCGTGTCAGGGGTGGAACTCAGCGTGTTTCTGGATGATTTTCATTTTCATCTGCTCGGCTATCATTTCAATTGGCGCGACGAGGGACTGAGCACCAAGCTCGATGTGCTGCAGAAGTCTAGAACCAGAAGAAATTCGGCTATCATTGCAAACCTGCAGAATCTGGGCTTGGACATCACCGCAGGGGAACTTCAGGAAATATCGAGCAGCGGGCAGACCGGAAGGCCCCATATTGCCAGGCTTCTGGTGGACAAGAAAATCGTCAGGGACATCGACCAGGCTTTTGCCCTCTATCTGCGGAAAGGAAAGCCGGGTTATGCCAGGCGTTTTATCTATCATGTGGAAGAAGCTATTGCCCTGATGCATGACAGTGGAGGCTGCGCCGTGCTAGCTCACCCGGCGCAGATAAGCAGATCAATCCCGCTTCTGGATGACCTGCTTGGTCATCTGAGGGCGCTGGGACTGGATGGTGTCGAAACCTACTACCCCACCCAAAAGGGCTCATTTTTCAGGAGTCTTCGGAAGCTTGCCGCTGCCCATGAACTGTTTGAAACCGGAGGAAGCGACTACCACGGCGATATACGGCCCAATAAGGCAATGGCCGGAAACACTACTAATGCGGTGCCACTGGAAGTACTGGAACAGATGGACCGTTACCACCTTCAACAACAGAAAGTGATATAACGATGATTCCGATGCCCACCATACTGGTTGTTGACGACGAGCCCAATTACCTCATAGTTCTGTCTGAGTTGCTCAGAGATGAGAGTTTCGAGGTGTATACCGCCCCGGGAACTGACCAGGCAATGGGCATCGTCAAAGAGGTCGATCTCGATCTGGTGATTACCGACATGCAGATGCCCGGTAAAGACGGTTCGGTACTCATGCAGGAGGTGAAAGACTACAACGGCGATCTGCCGGTAATTATCATCACTGCCTACGCCGAGATTGAAAAGGCGGTGGCAGCAATGCAGGCGGGAGCATTCAGCTACCTGGCACAACCCTTTTCCAACGATGAACTCATTGCCTCCATCTACCGTGCGGTAAGTCACTTTGGTCTGATCAAGGAGAATATCAGGCTGCGCGAAGAGATGAAGCAGCGCTCGGGCTTCGATACCATGATCGGTAAGAACCCCCAGATGATCCAGATTTATGAGCTTATCAAAAAAGTGGCGCCCACCCCCGCATCGGTGCTTATCACCGGAGAGAGCGGCACCGGCAAGGAACTGGTGGCCAAAGCGATTCATGTCAACAGTCCCCGGGAACCATATCCATTTATTACCGTAAACTGCGCCGCTCTGGCTGAAAACCTGCTCGAGAGCGAACTGTTCGGCCATGAAAAAGGAGCTTTCAGCGATGCGGCGGCGATGCGCAAAGGCAGATTCGAACTCGCCAATCAGGGGACGATTTTCCTCGATGAAATCGGTGAAATTCCACTCTCTCTCCAATCAAAGCTGCTCAGGCTGCTGCAGGAAAAAAATTTCGAACGGGTCGGCGGCACCCAGACCATCGATGTCGATGTCAGGATCATCAGCGCCACCAACAAGGATCTTAAGGAGGAAGTACAGCAGGGGCGGTTTAGAGAAGATCTGTTCTACCGGCTCAATGTCATCCACCTGGCCCTGCCTGCCCTGCGCGACAGGATGGACGACATTCCCTTGCTCGTTGATCATTTCATCAAGAAATGCGGGACCAATCTGGGCAAGGAGCATCTCGAGATCTCACCGGAGGCGCTGCGGCTGCTGGTGAATCTGCCGTGGGAAGGAAATGTGAGAGAATTGGAGAACACCATAGAGCGGGCTGCCATTTTATGTAATGAAGATATCATCGAACCGGATGACGTCCAGCC
>JARFQM010000156.1 GCA_029287755.1 Desulfofustis sp.
CGCCGACATAGCGCAGGCCGAGATAGAGTCCGGGCAAGCTGCTGGTCAAACCAACCAGCGCTGAGCCATGCAGAATGGCGGTGCTGCCTGCGGCGTGAGCCATGGCGAGCATCAGCAGGAATGCTGTCAGCATGGAGAAAACCGTTTGGCAGGTGCGGGTCAATTGGTCGAAACCCTGGCAGATAATCAGGCTGAACAACCCCCACATGGCGAAATAGCCCGTCATCGGAACTGCCCCCGGCACCGTACCGTATCCGGCTCTTGGCAGGATATCGAGAGCGAGGATCGAGAGCCAGAACAGGCCGAAGCCGGTGAAAGCAATAGCACGCAGCGGCCTATTCTTCAGGGCGTTCAGCCCTGCGGAGATCTGGCCGACCGCACCGAGCATGAGAATGATCGCCAGCAGGTGCAGATTGAATGAGAAGGTCGGCAGCTTGTCGAGGGCATAGCATGCCGTGGTGATGCTGTAGCTGAACAGCCCGAGCACAGGCAGATGGTCAAGATGGTTGACTGGTCCTGCCGGCGTCGGTGGCGTCACCGGCAAGGCCGGCTCTGGAAGTTGAATACGATCGGCAAGCTCACGGTATTTCTGGCAATCCTGGTACTGGCAGGAACAGAACTTGATGATCATGCTGGCGTCGTGTGACGAGATATAGCCGCAACCAACGTCGCAGACATCCTCGTCATGGTCGAAGTAGGGACAAACCGCGGAGTCTTGCATGTGCTCCTCCTGTGTTGGCTTCAAGCCTTAGGGGTGACCTGTAAAAATTGGGCCCGACACGGCAATCTTCGATATGGACTACGGCCGGGCCCCATGGAGTCACGTGATTCTAAAGAGCAAGGCATGTACCAAGATCCATTTCTCGGGGAATCCCGGCTTATATGCTTTAATTACGGTTAGTTATCTGTTTTTCCGGGGAGCGATGGACGGTCCTGGCCAGGGTGGGGATTTGCACAAATGCAAAATGGCATTTTTCACTTTTGCATTTGTGCAAAGAATAAGGGAAAAGTTAGTTGGTTCTGCAGCTTAAGGCTCGATCTGCTTTTTGTCGATGCCGTATCTCTTTAGTTTGCGGTAGATGGTCGCCATGTTCATGCCGGCCTCGGCGGCGGCCTCTTCAACATTGCCGCCGTACTTGCGCAACAGGCGGGTCAGGTAATCGGTCTCGAATTGACCCAGCGCCGAAGAATAGTCTGTGTGGTCTGTGGTCTGCCCGGCATGGCCAGTCTCGATCAGCTGGGCGATTTCCGGAAGACCGATGTAATTGCCGCTGGAAATGGTCATGGCGGCTTCGATCACATTGCACAGCTGGCGAATATTGCCCGGCCATGTGTAGCTGCGTAATGCCTGCATGCCCTCCGGTGTCAAGCCCTTGAAATCTGTACCGAACTTCGCATTCTGCTGACGTATGAAGTGAGCCACCAGAAGTGGTATGTCCTCTTGACGTTCGCGTAGCGGCGGCAGGTGAATGTTGATGACGTTAAGGCGATAGAAAAGGTCCTCGCGGAAAGTCCCCTGGGAGACTTCCGCGGTGAGATCGGAATTGGTCGCAGAAATGATGCGTACGTCCACCTTGGTGGACGTGGTATCGCCGAGACGACGAAATTCCTGCTCCTGCAGAAACCGCAGCATCGTCTTTTGCATGTTGAGTGGCAGGTTGCCGATCTCATCGAGAAAGAGGGTGCCGCCATTGGCTGCTTCAAGCAACCCCTTGCGGTTCTCCATGGCCCCGGTGAAAGCCCCTTTCCGGTAGCCGAACAGCTCGCTTTCGAGGATGTTTTCCGGCATGGCACCGCAATTGAGGGCAACAAAGCGGTTATCGCGACGTGCCGAGTTGTGGTGTATCGCCTGGGCGACCAGCTCCTTGCCGGTGCCCGACTCCCCTGTTATCAGTACCGAGGTGTCGCGGACGGCTACCTTGGCAACCTTCTCCAAAAGTGCCCTGATGACGGGTGAGGCGCCGATGATATTCTCGAACTTGAACTGTCCTGAGAGTTCCTCGCGCAGTTCACGGTTCTCTTCGAGGAGTTCATGATGCTGAAGAGCATTTTTGACCCGGTAGACCAGTTCATCGGGCTCAAACGGCTTGGTCAGCATGTCATAAGCTCCTCGGCGCAGTGCCTGGATCGACATTTCCACGGTGGCGTAGGCCGTAATCATGATGACCGGCACTTCCGGATCACGGTTGCGGACATGCTGCAATACTTCGAGGCCGTCCATTTCCGGCATCTTGATGTCGCTGATGATCAGGTCGTAATCACCGGCACTGAATTCGGCAACCGCCTGAACCGGTCGGGTGAAGCTTTTGACCTGGTAGCCCTGGTCCCTGAGAACCGCTTCCATCATGCGGCAGAGACCTTCTTCGTTATCAACCAACATGATGCGTTGGGGCGTCATTAAAACTCCTCCCGTTCGAGCGGCAGGCGGATCGTGACGGTCGTCCCGTGCTTGGGGCGGCTGGTCATCTGGATGCTGCCGTGATGCTGTTCGATAATCTGTCTGGTGATCGCCAGGCCGAGGCCTGTTCCACGTTCCTTGGTCGTATAGAATGGTTCGAAGATGCGCTCCAAGTCGGCTTCGTCGATGCCGCTGCCCGTGTCGACAAAGGTAATAACCGCGTCCCCCTCTTCATGAGTGGTGCTGACTGTAAGCCGGCCGCCATCGATCATGGCCGCGCCGGCATTGAGGATCAGGTTGATAGCCACCTGCCGGATCTGGTCTCCGTCGATCGAAAGTGTCGGCAGATCATCTGCAAAATGTTTGGTCACCTGTACACCGTGCATGTCGGTGTGGTTCGCCGCGAAACTGATGATCTGATCGAGCAGCTGGTTGAGATCGGTTTCGGCAAATTCTGGTTGAGGGGTGCGCGCGTAGTTGAGCAAATCCTGGACGATCTTTTTGCAGCGCTTGCTCTCGCGCTTGATCTCATGGATGAAATGGTGGTTCGGGTCCTCGGGGTCGAGCTTGTTTTCGAGATACCCAGCGTAGCCGAGGATGACGCCCAGCGGGTTGTTAATCTCATGGGCAACGCCTGAAGAGAGAATCCCCAGGGAGGCCATCTTGCCCTGTTGGGCGAGGCTGGCTTCGAGTTCGCGGTTGCGCTGCAGGTGACTTGTCATGCGATTGAAGGTGAGGGCGAGCTCGCCAAGTTCATCACGGCTGTTGATTTCCATCTGCCGATGGAAATGCCCGCGCTTGATGTCGCGGATCACCGATGTCATATGGCGGATCGGGTCGGAGAGAACCTTGGCGGCAAGGAATACCATCAGGATTGACAGGCTGGCAACGATAATGGAAATCAGGCCGAGACTGCTCAGGATTCGCCCCTTGATCAGGTTGGTTTCACGGTAGAACTCATCCTCGTAGGAACCGACCGCGACGATCCAGTCCCAGGGCTGGTAATGCAGGTAACGGACGATTTTGCTGCGGGGTTTATCTTCTCCCGGGTTCCGCCAGGGGTAGCGGATCCATCCCTCGAGCCGCTCGCACATCTGCTCGATAAACGGGACGCCGTTTGAGTCCCTGGAGTCATAAATGTTTTGACCCTCGGCTTCAGGGTGAATCATCAGCTGGCCTTTGCGATCCATGCAATATATGTAGCCGGTCTGCCCGACGCGCTTGGCATTGATCCTGGCTTTCAGCTCAGCAAAAGCCTGACGCTCTGCATCGGGGTTCTGGTAGGTTTCTTCAAGGTATCCGCCGGTGGCGATGATCCAGTCCCACGGCTCATAGTAACGGTAGACCACCATCTTTTGCCGGGCACGTGCGTCTCCCAACTCGGCATTGCGCCAGGGGTAGACGATTTTCAGCAAGGTGCCGGTCCTGGTCTGAGTCGCCGCCTTGCACATGGTGCGGATAAAATGTCTGCCATCTTCGTCCTGCTCAGCATAGACGTTTTCACCTTCCCGGGCTATGTGCACGGTCAGGTCCCCTTTGCTGGTCATGGCATAAATATACCCGGTTTCACCAACCTGGACTCTTTTCAGCGCGCTGCGTGCTGCGTGCATGGCACTGTCAAGGTCGACCTCCCCTTTGCGGTAGAAATTGTCCTGGGCTTCGACCATGTTGTAGGCGAGATTGGTCAGGCTCGCCAGTTCATTCTCGGTAGCAAGCTTCCGGTCTTCCTGGTAGGTCAGGAACTGCTGGTTGTGCGCATCAAGGAGGTCTACAGTAAA
>JARFQM010000172.1 GCA_029287755.1 Desulfofustis sp.
ACAGCGCACTCGGCGATATCTGGATGAGTGGCGATGACCTCTTCCATCGCCCCGGTGGAAAGCCGGTGGCCGGCGATGTTGATAACATCGTCCATGCGGCCCATGACATAGACATAGCCGTCCTCATCGATGTAACCGCCGTCACTGGTTTCGTAGTACCCAGGAAAAGCTGACATATACGATTCGACGAAGCGCTTGTCGTTTTTCCACAGGGTTGGCAGGGTACCCGGAGGCAGAGGCAGCTTGACGACAATATTGCCTTCGCTGTTGGCTCCGACTTCATTGCCTTCGTCGTCCAGGACCATCACGTTGTAACCAGGCACTGGCTTGGTCGGGGAGCCTGCCTTGACCGGCAGTTCTTCGATGCCGCGGCAGTTGGCCACGATTGCCCAGCCGGTTTCCGTCTGCCACCAGTGATCGATGACCGGCACTTTAAGCAGGTTCGAGGCCCAGAAATAGGTGTCCGGGTCAAGCCGTTCACCGGCCAGGTAGAGACACTCAAAGCAGGAAATGTCATATTTGCCGATGAACACCCCGTCGGGATCTTCCTTCTTGATGGCCCGGAAAGCGGTGGGGGCGGTGAACAGCGATTTGACCCGATGCTCGGAGATGAGGCGCCAGAAAGCCCCGGCGTCAGGCGTGCCAATGGGTTTGCCTTCATAGAAAACCGTGGTGGCTCCTTTGAGCAACGGACCATAGACGATATAGGAGTGACCAACCACCCAGCCGACGTCGGAGGCCGACCACCACACGTCGCCGGCATCGATATCGTAAATTGCCTTCATGCTCCAGTGCAGCGCCACCGCATGACCGCCGTTGTCACGGATAACTCCTTTGGGCATGCCGGTGGTGCCGGAAGTATAAAGAATGTAGAGCGGGTCGGTGGCTTCAACCGGGATGCAGTCGGCCAGAGGAGCGCCGGACACGAAGTCATTCCAGTCCATATCGCGGCCTTCCTGCATATCAGCGTGCAGAAACGGGCGCTGGAAGAGTACGACTTTGCCAACCTTGTGCTCGGCGATTTCAATTGCCTCGTCAACGATCGGCTTATAGGCGAGTGTCTTGACCCCCTCGATGGCCCCCGAGGCGGTGATGATCATTTTGGGTTCAGCGTGGTTGATCCTGATGGCCAATTCGTTGGCTGCGAAGCCGCCAAACACCACCGAGTGAATGGCGCCGATCCTGGCACAGGCCAGCATCGCATAGGCTGCTTCGAGAATCATCGGCATGTAGATGATGACCGTGTCGCCCTTGGCAATGCCTGCGGATTGCAGGGCTCCGGCAAGCTGGGCCACTTTGTCCTGCAGTTCTTTGTAGGTAACTTTGGTGATCGTGTCGGTAACCGGGCTGTCGTGGATGATGGCGACCTGGTCACCGCGGCCGCCCTCGACATGGCGATCGATTGCATTATAGCAAGTGTTCATTTTGGCGCCGGCGTACCAGCGGTAAAAGGGAGGGTTTGCATCGTCAAGCACCTTGTCCCATTTCTGGTACCAGTCGATTCCTTCGGCCGCTTCTGCCCAGAATTCTTCCGGATTTTCAACACTTTTTGCAAAGACGTCGTTATAGTTCGCCATGTTCCACCTCATATTAAGGTTTGTGGGTTGTAATGGTTTTTACGCTTGTTACATCTGTTACAGGCCGCCAGATCAGGAAAAAATTGATTATGACCCAACCACATATACTAAATATTTACAAGGACTTCAAGTCTTTGGCCAAAAAATAATTACCACCGCGTGATTGTCAGAAAAGTTCTGTAATACAAATGGTATATGGATAAAAAAGAACAATGTTCTGTTTCGATTGTTGGTCAGGCGGAAGCCTGGAGGAGCGCACTATTTGAGGAGCCCGAGGTAGAGTGAGGAAAATCTCAATAAAGCGGGGAATGGTCGGCTCAGTGAGAGGAAAAACGTCTCTCGAGATCTCCGTTACTGTGCAAAAAAACGAAAGATCTGGACAGCACCTCAATTTCTTCTGGCGGTGATGGGATCCGCAGAGGGGAGTATGAGTTCGTCAAAGGCGGACACTGAGGTGAATTCATCGCAGTAACGTGCCGGCTGCTTAGAACTCGGTTTGGCGATGTGCACCAGATATCTGATACCATGGCTACGGGCCGCGTTGAGGACATTGACATTGTCATCGGCGAAGAGGGTGCGTTGACGCTCAAAACCGAGCCTTTCTTCAAGGCTGTTCCAGAACTGCACATCCTCTTTGGGCCTGCCCAACTCGTCGGCGCAGATCATCTGGTGAAAATAGCCGCTGAGACCAGCCTTGCTCATTTTTATATCAAGGGCGGCGGGATGGGCGGCGGTCACCAGGTACACGCGTTTCTGCTGGTTCTGGAGGAACTGCAGGAAGTCAATTACATGGGGATTTATGCTGATCAGGTGATCTATCTGCTTTTTTAGTCCAATGATATCGAGATCGAGTTCCTCGGTCCAATAGTTCAGGTCGGTCCACAGCAATGTCTTTTCAACCGATCGATATCGGCGATAGAGCACTTTCTGTGCCTCAGCTTCCTGGAGGTCGTTTTGTTTTCCGTATACCTGGGGGAGAAACTGCTCCCAGAAATAATCGTCGAAATATTTGTCCAGCAGGGTGCCGTCCATGTCGAGCAGCACGGTGGTGATCTCCTGCCACTGCAGCGCAGGCTTCATTTCTCTAATGTACATATTCTCCGGTCAGTCTGTGCAGTTCAGCAATCACATCTTCGATTGCCGTAAACAGCTGTCTGTCGTTTGTCGTCTCCGTCGCAACAATTAATCTGCCATCCGGCGTTAAACGAAGCCTTTCAGGACTTTCCGCGACCAGAGAGAGCAGCAGTTCGGGTTTGACCGGTGTATCGGTCATAAAGGAAAATACCAGATTTCCCGGTCCCTTCTCCAGTTTTTCTATCCTCAGCGGAATTAGGGTCTTTTTAATGGCCACCACCTTAAAGAGATTGCTCACCTCGTCGGGCAGTTCACCGTAACGGTCCGTCAGTTCTTCGCGCAGATCTGCTTCTTGTGCGGTACTGTTCCTGCTCTGCTGGGCAATACGCCGGTACATGAGATAGCGCTGTTCGATATCGGCGATGTATCTCTGGGGTATATAGGCCGACACCTTGAGATGGATTTCAGGATCAAGGTCGTCAGCATAAGTATCTGGTGTCCTGCCGTTGTTCCGGGCCTTGAGGTCGGCGACGGTCTTCTGCAGCAGGTCGAGATAAAGATCGTAGCCGATGGCGGCTATATGACCGCTCTGGGAAACGCCGAGAAGATTGCCCCCGCCGCGTATCTGCAGATCGGACATGGCCAGTTTGAACCCTCCCCCCAACTCGTTGTATTCCATGAGCGCCTTGAGCCGTTCTCTGGAATCTTTCGACAGATGGTCGACAGACGGGACCAGCAGATAGGCGAACGATTGAGTCGGCGAGCGGCCCACCCGGCCCCGGAGCTGATAAATCTCAGCCAGGCCCAGGCGGTCGGCTCTATTAATGATGATGGTGTTGGCGCTGGGGATGTCGAGCCCCGATTCGATGATGGTGGTGCTGATCAACACATCGATTTTATTGTTGACAAAGTCCACCATGATCTCCTCGAGTTCAGTGCCGGCCATCTGTCCGTGGGCGACGGCGACACGGGCCTGGGGGACGAGTTTCTGCACGGTCTGGGCCATGCGGTGAATGGAATTGACCCGGTTGTGGACGACGAACACCTGGCCGCCCCTGAGGAGTTCACGATTGACCGCCTCTTTGATGACCAGGTCGTCGTAGCGGGCGACAAAGGTTTTCACCGGCCGCCGGTGTTCGGGCGGCGTCGATATTACCGAGAGATCGCGAATGCCGAGCAGCGACAGCTGCAGGGTTCTGGGGATGGGGGTGGCCGTCAGGGTCAGGACATCCACCTCGGCTTTAAGCCGCTTGATCTTTTCCTTGTGGGCCACGCCGAAACGGTGCTCTTCGTCAATGATCAGCAGTCCGAGGCTGCCGAAGCTGACGTCTTTGGAAAGCAGACGGTGGGTGCCGATGACGATGTCGATGGACGCATCTCTCAGTCCGGCGATGATCTCTTTTTGCTCTTTGGGTGAGCGGAAACGATTGAGGCAGGCAATCCTGACCGGAAAATCCCTGAGTCGCTCACTGAAGGTTTTGGCGTGCTGTTCGGCCAGTACCGTCGTGGGTACCAGTATCGCCACCTGGCACGAATCCTCGACGACCTTGAAGGCTGCCCTGACCGCGACTTCGGTCTTGCCATAGCCGACATCGCCGCAGATCAGCCGGTCCATGGGCCGGGCGGTGGTGAGATCGCTGATGGTGTCGTTGATGGCCTGATACTGACCGGGCGTTTCATCGAAAGAAAACGACTCTTCCAGTTCTCTGAAGAACTCTCCCGGGGAGGAGAATGACCTGCCGCTGCGTATCTCTCTCTGGGCATAGATATCAAGAAGTTCCTGGGCTACTTTCCAGACCTCCTCGGTCACTTTCTGTTTGGTGGTTTTCCAGGTCTGAGCGCCGAGCTTGTCGATCCGTGGCTCTTTGTCCGAGAGTCCCTCGTAGCGGCTGACCAGGTTCAAGCGGTCCACCGGTACATAGAGTTTGTCGCCGTCACGGTACTCGAGCAGCAGGTAATCGTTGGTTATCTTCTGCAGGGAGATGGTTTCCAGGCCGCGGTAGATGCCCAGGCCGTGTTCCCGGTGCACCACCACGTCTCCCTGCTGCAGCTGGGCAAAGGAAATCGGTTCGCCGACTGCTTTTTTGGTGCGCTTCTGGTACCCTATCCTGCGCTCGCCGAAAAGTTCACTTTCCGAGACCAGGTGCAGTCGTTTTTCTTCAAGGCTGAAGCCGCTCTGCAGCGGGTGTTCGCACAGAAATATACACCGCTCTCCCTGAGGTTTGAGACTATCCAGGGCAAGCGGTGGAGTGAGCAGCTGGAATGCGAAGTCGAATCTGCTCAGCAGTTCCGCAAGATTCTTGCAGCGCTGAGCCGAGCGGCAGCAGATCACCACCAGTTCGGATCGTTCGAGCCAGATGTCGAGCCGGGCGGCGAGGACTTTAAGCAGACCATGCTGTTTCCTGCTGTAGGCTATTTCCTGTTTGAGCAGTTGATGATTGCTGGTTTTCAATGTGAGGGGCGCCGCTTGATCGGCATAAAAATCTGTTATTCCGAACTGTTCGAATCTTTCCAAACGGGGCCCCAGCTGATCCTCACCCAGAAAAATCTCGTCGGGGGGAAGAGCGGGCTGGTGGTCTGCCATTGCGCTTTGGTAATTGGCCTCGATGCGTTCGTGTATGAGGGTGGCCTGGCCGCTGATCGCTTCCGGTTCGACCAGCAGCAGGGCGCTATTGGCAGGCAGGTAATCCAGCAGGGCGGCAGTGTTGCCGGGGCCATGGAAAAAGGGCAGAAAAAATTCGATACCGGCAAAGCGACGACCGTTTCTGATGCGCTCGGCCAGTTCATGGGATTTGTCGGACGACCAGTCGCACCTCTCCGCCAGTTCGAGCCACTGGCTGCCTAGTCGTCTCAGGGCACCCGTCTCAGCCACCGGCAGCAGTATATCGCTGACCGGCAGCAGGACCACTTCTTCGCAACGGCCCTGCGAGCGCTGGGTGAGAGGGTCGAAGGGTTTAATGGACTCGATGAAATCGCCGAAAAAATCAAGTCGGACGGGACTGTCGAGAAATGTACCGTCAGGAAGATAAAGTGGCGGCGGGTAGATATCGACGACGCCGCCCCTGACAGAAAAATCGCCGTAGCTTTTCACCAAAGAGACCGATTCATACCCCATTCTGACGAGCGCCACCTGCAGGGCTGAGAGGTCGCATTCCTCGCCCTCCATGAGCAGCTCTGCATGGTCCTGCAGAACCTTCTTGGCCATGACCCGGCGCAGCAGCGCCTCGATGGAGGTGACCAGCACATAGGGATGACTGCTTTGGCTCAGGTGAAACAGGGTCGAGAGTCTCGAGGCGGTGGTATGCTGGTCGGGGGAAAGCGGTGTGTAGGGCGGGATCTCATAGCCCGGAAAAGTGATGACCGGCCGGTCGGAAAAAAGGATGAGATCACGTTCCAGCCCCTCCGTCATCTGCTCGTCGGGGACAACGCAGCAGACCGGTCTGCCGGGAGCAGCGTTGGCGCAGAACCAGGCGACAGCTGAGCCTCTGAGGCCGCTGATCAGGTGGGCGCTCTGTGTAAGTAGTGGCGCGGGTTGGGTCATAAAAAAAGGGCCGGCTGCATGGAGCAGCCGGCGCCAGATGCTGAATAAGTCAGCTGATTGTTATCAGAACTGCCCTCCGACGGTAAAATCCCAGACGCTTTCGGGCTCGTCTTCCAGGGGATCGGGGTTGTAGCCCCAGACCAGGCGCAGGGGCCCGATCGGCGAAATCCAGCGAAACTCGATCCCGGTGCCGACGGCCACGTCGCGGAGGTCGTCCCAGTCTACATCGGTGGCAATTGAATCACCGGCATCAACAAAAAGTACGCCGAAAAATCCCTGCTCCTTGAACAGGGGCACAACGATTTCCGATTGCACATACCACATCTGATCGCCGCCGACCCGGTCGCCGGTTTCCGGATCGATCGGACTCACCTGGGCGAATTCGTGACCTCGGATCGTATTGATGCCGCCCAGATAGAAGCGCTCGTACACCGGCAGTTTGCCTGCTTCATTTTCCCAGGCCTGGCCTACGGCACCGAGGGCATGGAAGACGGTGCCGTAGGCTATGGGAAAATACCAGCTCGATTTGACCTCGCCTTTGGTAAACTGGGAGTCGCCGCCCAATGGCCCGCCGGCGTACTTGAGCGACAGCGCGTTCCTCGATCCTTCACTGGCCCCGTAGAGACGATCTCTGGTGTCTCTGACAAATGACACCTTGACCGCCGAGGTGACCGGTATATCCTGCGATTCGCGAATGATGAAGGAGGCGTCGTCAGCCACGTCGGTCAGCTCGGTATCGGTGTAGCTGTAGCTCTCAAACATGCGCCACTTTCCCCACAGCGGGTGGCCAAAGCGCAGGGCGCCGCCTTTGGAGTCTTTGGTGTAGTCATCGTATTCCCGGGTCCAGTTAAACAGGTCGATACCTGTCGATACCTGGGAATCGTTGATTCTGGGGTTGGTCCAACTCAGGTTGAAGCGGCTGCTCCGGCCGCCGATATTGGCGCTCAGCGACAAACGGTGACCCATGCCCAGGAAATTGTTTTCAGATATCTCACCCATCAGGATCAGGTTGTCGACCGAGGAGTAACCGGCCCCGATACTGAACTGGCCGGTACTTTTTTCTTTGACATCGACCGAAACGTTCATCTTGGAGGGGTCGAGCGCCGGTTCCGGAGTGATATTGACCTCTTCGAAAAAATCAAGCCGCTGCAGGTTTCTGGTGCTGTCCCTTATGCCTTTGGTGTTGAATACGCCTCCCTCGGCGATCTCCAGTTCGCGTCGAATGACGTTGTCGCGGGTTCTGGTATTGCCCCGGATGGCGACCCGGCTGATATAGACCAGATCGCCTCGATCTACCGTAAGGGTGACATCGACCCGTGAACCCGACTCGGAGATGTCCAGTTTGGGGCGGACATCGGCAAAGGCATAACCCTGTTCTGCGTAATAGTCGGTGATCCTCATGATGTCGTCGCGCAGAACTTTGCGGCTCAGATATTCTTCGCTTCTGATGGCCAGCATTCCCATGAATAATTCCTTGTCACTGATCAGATCGCCCTCGAGAGTGACGGTACCGACCTTGAACCGGGGACCTTCCTCAATAATGAACTTGATATAGAGCCACTCCTCCTCCTGGGTGATTTCCGGCTCCCCGACTTTAGCCTCGAGATAGCCGTTGTTGTGGTAGAAGGCGACGATGCGGGCCGAATCCTGTTCGAGTTTGTCCCGGTTGAGCAGGCCCGATTCGGTCAGCCAGGACAGGAAGCCTTTGGTCGAGGTCTCAATGACGTCCTCGAGATCATCGCTGTCGAAACTGTTATTGCCTTCAAAACCGATCTCCTTGATATAGATCTTCTTGCCTTCATCGATGACAAAGCGAACCGCAGCAGTCTCTGGGGTTGGGTAGCTGATATTGGGAGTGACGGTCGTGTTGTAGTAGCCTTTGGATTTGTACAGGGTCTGTATTGCCGCCGCCGCTTCGTTGACCCGGGCCGGGTTGAGAATCGAATTCTCCTTGATGGCGACAACCCCGGTGACATCCTCGTCATCGAGTTCGTCGATCCCCGAGTAGCTGATCGAGGAGATGGCCGGTTTTTCGACCACCCTGAAGGTGACGATTTTGCCGCTGTCGCCGTCTTTGACGTCGACCTGGACGTCATCGAAAAAGCCCATCGTGTAGATGGCTTTGAGATCCTCACGTAAGGCTGCAGGGTCATAGACATCGCCGGTTTTTGACTGGATCTTCCTGAGGATCGCACCGGAGTCGATGCGGGCGTTCCCTTCTGGAGCGATGCGCCCGATGAACTGGTCCCGCTCGGCATAGGCAATGACTTCGTCCATGACCTGTCCGATGATCAGTTCGAGCTCCGCCATTGATCCAGCTTCTTTATAAAAGTATCTGGGGTTTTCCGGATTGAGCACATCATAGACTTTTACGTCGATGCTCACCTGGCTGCCGATGATGGTAACCGAGCCGGCGGCGACACTGTCCAGGCCGGTGGCTTTGGCAATGGAGTCCAAGGCTTCCGTGTCGGGCGGCCAGGTCCTGTAGTCGACCAGATCCTCCGCCAGTTCTCGATCCAGCATCTGGAAATTATTGAGCAGCAGCACATTGGTAAGGTTGTCGTCAACTTGTGCCGTTAAACTCTCATCGACACTCTGGGCAATGATCTGAAAGGGCAGGAAAGCGGTGTTCTGATCGACTGCTGAAGCGGGTGGCGCTCCGCAGACCAGCCCCAGCCAGGCAACAGCAATAGTTAGAAAGACACGGTACGCGGATGGAAAAATCCTCGATGGGGTTCTTTGAGCAGTCATATGCTGTTCCTTCTGCAGTTGGGAGCCACGCTGGTGCAACAATCCTGAGGCGGCTATATCAGCTTGATAATCAAATAAAAAAGTAATGGAAATCAGAATAACCCATTATGCCATGTTTACGGAAAAATGCAATGCAGGGAACAGCCCTGTCGACGCCGTTACCACCCCTGTTCCTTGGGCCTCCATCGGCACGCAACTGCAGTGCCGGGCGGGCCGGAACCCGGGCACCCGGAAGCCTCAATGATTCAGAAACTCAGGGACAACGTTCTGCAGCTTCTTTTTCCGCCCCTCTGTTGCGGCTGCACCACTCCCCTCCTGGCTGAGAACACGCAGGGATTTTGCTGCTCCTGCTGGGCCCGGGTAGTCTTTTTCACCTCACCGCTGTGCCTCATCTGCGGCACTGAATTGAGCAGGGACGTGAGCCCCGAGGACCGGTGGTGCGGCAGCTGTGTGCAACATCGGCCGCCCTTCGATTCGGCCCGTTCTCTCGTCTATTACCGTGAGCCAGTCCGCACCCTGCTGCACCGTCTTAAGTTTAATGGTGACACCAGGGCGGTAGCCGGATTGCGCGGCCTCATAGAAAAAGGAGGTTGCCGGCGTCTGATAAAAGAATATGATCTTGTCGTTCCGGTGCCGCTTTTTCCCGCCCGCTTAAAAAAGCGCGGCCTCAACCAGGCGCTGGTACTTGCCCGGCTGTTCTTTTTAAAAGAATCGGTGCAAATCGATCCCAGTGCACTTAAAAAGGTCGAAAATACCCCGGCCCAGAGTGAACTCGGCGGGCTTGACAGAAGAAGGAATCTGGCCGGCTCAATAGAGGCTGGGCCAGGCGCGAAGCTCGACGGCAGAAGAATATGCCTTATCGATGAC
>JARFQM010000279.1 GCA_029287755.1 Desulfofustis sp.
TCGAGGAGTTCCTGGGCGCAGTGTTTCTCTTCCTCGGTAATTGCTCTTGCCATGATAATGTCTCCTTCAAACCGATCCTGTAGAACCTTTGCTGAAAGTTACTTCAGTTTCTTTTCTATATCGAAAGTCATCGTCTTCACGAACGATCTCTATTCCTGACGCCGAAGCATCCGCAAGCATCTTGATTATTAGAACGGTGTTCTGCTGAACAGGATACAGAGCGGGGGTGAACCTGTCAACAAAAATATTTGGCTTCTTGAAAAGGATCAGGGGGACACAAGAGAAGTGCTGCGAGGCGGCATATTCTCTGCTGTCTGGTTGGGGGCCAGGTCTTTAATATGGAACCATTTGCAAAACGATCTTGTCGCCCACACTCTGCGTTATGCTCAAAATTTTATCCTCGGAATACCAATCATATGCCTGTGGTAAAATTTCTCGTATGGTTTGATTTTGAACGACAATCTTAGTTTTGCACAAGGCTCTCTGTTTAGAAAGGTGCACCCAGCAGTTCGGAAATTTGGCGGCTGGCGTCCAGCAGCTTATCGGCTATTTCCGGCTCCCGCTCCTTTGAGAAGCGCTGCACAGGGCCGACAACCGCAAGGACCGAGGCCACGTGCCTATCGTAATCAAGCACCGGAGCGGCAATAGCTGCCACCTCGAGCTCCCGCTCTCCTCTGTTGACCTCGTAGCCGCGCTGCTTGATTGTCGCCAGTTTCTTGGCAAGGGTCTTTGGATTGGTAATTGTTTCTGAAGTGAATTTTTCCAGCTTGGACTGGCTGAGCACCTTTTCCGCCAACTCCTCCGGCCCGTAAGCCATAAATATCCTTCCCGCGGCAGAGGCATGAAGCTCCATCTTTTCCCCCTCCTGGATATCGAAGACGAGCCGAGAAGAGCCATATTCCCGTGACAGGCAGATACAGTCGTCGCCATCGAAATGAAACAGAGCCACAGATTCGCCGGTGGACTGGGCCAACTGCTTCATGATCGATTTGGACAGGGTGATCAGAGAATTGGTACGCTCGTAGATCTTGCCAAGGGTCATCAGCTTGGGGCCGAGCCGGTAGCTCGATGACGGCATCCTGGTAAGAAAGCCCAGGGCAACAAGGGTCCCGCACAAGCGGTGGATGCGGCTTTTATAGAGTCCCGATTTTTCACTGAGCTCGCGCAGGGAGAGCTCCGGTTCTCTGATGGTGAAATAATCCAGAATTCGCAGAGCGGTTGCGAGACTGTCTACGATAGGTACCGATGAGGTGTTCTTTTTGTTTTTTGGGGGGTCGGTCTTTTTGGCCATGGGCGTGTTTCTGCTGGGTAGTGAGGTTTTCGTTAAGTAGTTTTTACCTGATTTCGTTTTGCTATCTGCAGTGATTGGTATCAGATCCTGCTTTCATCTAATATTATATTTTTCTCATCCTGCCCAGTTCTTTGTTCTATCTACAGGGACACTGTTCTGTCAAGAAGTGGTTTCTGGCGGTTCAACAGTTTATCCACACTGGCTGATCATGGCTGTGCAGAATTTCATGTTTTTATCGATTTTTTAAAAACAAGGATATAAGTAAATGAACCCCTGGGCAGCAGAAGCGGGTGGGGGAGAGGAGGAGTTGACATAGACACGGGACCACGTTATCCTTTTTGGCGAAACATCATTCTTTCAAGAAGGACATTCTCGTGCGGGTTAAATAACATAGATCAGGGGTAACTATGCAGGGCGAACAACCAGAATCTAATCTGCTTCTTGAAGACGAAGCCCTGAGAGACGGGCTTCAGATAGAATCTCAGATATTTTCCATCGACCAGAAGATCGAGCTCTTTGAGCTGCTGAAAAATGCCGGGGTACGAAGAATACAGGTTGGCTCTTTCGTGCATCCCAAAATCGTGCCGCAGATGGCGGCTACCGATGAGCTTATCCGGGAGCTTGGTAAACAGGAAGACACCGTGATTTCGGCATTGATCCTCAATGACAAAGGTCTGGAGCGGGCTTTGGCTTGCGCGGTCCCCCACGTAAGCATGTCGGTGTCGGTCAGCAACACCCATAGTCTGAAAAATGCGCGCCGCTCAGCCGCCGATGCCCTTGGCGGGATGGTTGACCTGATCAAGAATGCGAGGAGCCAGGGGCTCGAGGTCCGAGCCGGGCTGCAGAGCGCTTTTGGCTGTGTCTATGAAGGCCCAATCGCCGAAAGTGCGGTGCTTGAGGCAGCGGACCAAATGGTCTCGGCGGGTATAACTGAAATTAACCTCGCCGACTCTACCGGAATGGCCGATCCGTACATGATCAGATCCCTGGTTGCCCAGGTGTCACGGCGCTTCCCCGAGGTCAGGATCTCTCTGCACCTCCACGATACCAGAGGGCTGGGGCTGGCAAACATGTTCAGCGGCTACGAGGCCGGTGTGCGGATATTTGACGTGTGCGCGGGAGGTCTGGGAGGCTGCCCGTTCATTAAAGGCGCGGCCGGAAACGTGCCCACCGAAGATGCCGTGCACATGTTTGAGTCGATGGGAATTGCCACAGGCATTGATCTCAACGGTGTGATCAGCGCCGTGGATTTTCTCGAGAGCGCGCTGCAACGCCCGCTTCCGGGACGCATGAAGCGGGTAGTGAGTGCTCAACAGGTTTGTAATAGCTGAGCAAATCGCCTACATTGAGTTTGAGCAGCTGTGCAACGCTCCGGCGTTTACCCGACTAAGCGAGCCAATTGCAAAACGATCTTGTCGCCCACACTCTGCGTTATGCTCAAAATTTTATCCTCGGAATATCAATCATATGCCTGTGGTAAAATTTCTCGCATGGTTTGATTTTGAACGAAAATCTTAGTTTTGCAAAAGGCTCAAGCG
>JARFQM010000039.1 GCA_029287755.1 Desulfofustis sp.
ACGAACCGATTTTGCATAGACGATACCTGCCAGGGAAATCACCGCAACTTCAGTGGTGCCGCCACCGATATCAACGATCATATTTGCAGTTGGTTCCGTTATCGGTAAACCAGCACCTATCGCCGCCGCCATCGGCTCCTCGATGAGATATACTTCTCGGGCACCCGCAGACTCAGCTGATTCTCGGACCGCCCGTTTTTCTACCTGGGTAATGCCGGAGGGAACGGAGATGATGATCCTCGGATGTACCAGGGTTCTGCGATTGTGCACTTTCTTGATAAAATAGCGCAACATCGCTTCGGTTACTTCAAAATCAGCAATAACACCATCTTTGATCGGTCTGATTGCAGTGATATTGCCGGGAGTCTTACCAAGCATCAGCTTGGCTTCCTGGCCAACCGCCAGCACTCTGCTCATTCGGTTGTCCTGACGGACGGCAACCACCGATGGCTCACGTAGAACAATTCCTTTACCTTTAACATAGAGTAAGGTGTTTGCCGTGCCAAGATCTATTGCCAGATCATTTGAAAGCCAGCCGAACAAAAAATTAAGTGGCGAGAACATAAATCCTTCTGTGGTGATAAGCAAAAATTAGGGTTCTATCCGTTATTGGAATATCTTACAAAAACCGTGACAAAGCCTTATAAATTACACTAGTCACCTATAAGGATTCGTCACACTGCGGGACAATTGTCCACCGTAAAGGCCTGCTCAGGAACACTACCTAAAAGAAGTTTACCCTGCGCTTTTTTCATGGGTTCGCATGAATTGCAGCTGATCCTCCCGTGAGCATAATTGTTCCATTGCCTAAGTCAATTAAATTATTTTTTCACATTTTAAATTAATATTACTTTAAATCACATTTAAATCACATTGAAATTTATTTGGGTGCAGATTCAACTGGCCGCTATCGTTTTCTGGCCTTGGTTTCATCCTGATATAATCGGTTTAATTGAATTACGTAACCCCTACCGACTTAAAGGAGCTGATCATTACTCTGCTGCCTTTCAGTTTCCTGAGACTGTCGGCTATCACTTCCATTAGAGATGGAAGCTATCACCAGACCACGACTATATATTTATCGGGGCTCAGTACAGAGCCTGCATCCTTTATCCGTCTGGCTTCGGACTCCCGTTACCGGGCTTGCCCGCAGACTCCTCTACTGGCCTGCCGGCTCGGCTCTGGTCAGGTGGGGCTTGCAGCCGTTGCAGCTGCTCACCCACTGGCTGGCAATAACCAATTTCTCTCCCGGAGAGACTCCCGAGGTTGTGGATTTATCTCGGCACGACAGGAACAACCTCAAAACGCAGAGGGCCTCCTTGAGCGAGATGCTGCCAAGGGAAGCATCGATCCAGTATAGGCAGATTTTTCAACAGCTCAGAGTTCAACAATTAAATTAGTTGCCTGCATCTATTGCGTTTCTGCGGCATAGCCTCCTCAATCAAAATAGGCCTTCTCACAGATGATAGATCTGGATCAATTTACTGAGGGAAAGCAATATGCCTCTAGCTGAACCACCTATGGCGAATCAACAAATCTCGTGCAATTTCGCTCTTTTTAAGCGTATTATCTCTTTATGGCTACTGGTCAATTCTTAGACGGCTTTAGAATGCCCCGCAGCAAAGCATTTTTTTGCTAAGTCGATATTTTTCTTTAGAATCGCTTTTGCATTCGATTCATTTTAACCACCATAGCCCGCCCATGGCTCACTCTACGATACTGCCTGACCGTGCAGAAAAACAGCAATTGTCCGATGGTGAAAGAGTTTCTGTGCCACTCGCTGTTGATCTGGATGGCACTCTGATTAGAACCGACTCCTTCATTGAGTCGCTGATCCTCTTGTTAAAAGCGAAACCGCTTTTGCTGCCGGTGATACTCATATGGCTGTTAAAGGGCAAAGCTTATCTCAAACAACAGGTTTCCCGGCGCGTAACCGTGGACATCAGCAGCCTGCCTTATAACCTGGATATCCTAGTTTTTCTTCAAGATCAGTACAATTCAGGAAGAAGGCTTGTACTGGCCACCGGCGCGGACGACAGCATTGCTCAACAGATAGCCGTGTATTTGCATATTTTTGACGAAGTAATAGCCAGCGACGGGGAAAACAACCTGACCGGCGTCGAAAAAAAAGAACGTTTGGCGGCGGAATTCGGAGTCAGGGGATTTGATTACCTCGGCAACGACCGGAAAGATCTCTCTGTGTGGCAGGCGGCCAGGCGGGCTATGGTGGTCGGTTCGAAAACGTTCATCGACCGCATGCGCACCCGCATGTCCAATGTGGATAAGGTATTTGAAGTTAAAACGGCCGGTTGGCCGGAATGGATTCGCGCACTCCGCCTTTACCACTGGCTAAAAAACCTGCTGGTTTTCGTACCGCTGCTTGCCGCCCATCGATTCAATGAAATCAGCTTGATAACAACGCTCTGCAAGGCCTTCCTTTCTTTTGGATTGTGCGCCTCCAGTGTCTACATTTTAAATGATCTTCTAGATTTACCTGAAGACCGCAAACATCCCCGCAAGCGGTCCCGTGCTTTCGCGTCGGGTATTCTGCCCCTGACTACCGGTCTTGCAGCAGCGCCACTGCTGCTGGGATCCAGCATCGCCATAGGTCTGACCCTTCCTCTTCCATTTCTTTTGATGCTGGGCAGTTATTATACGATCACCCTGGCATATTCATTACGCTTGAAAAAAATAGTGATCCTTGACGTAATCATTCTTGCCACGCTATTTACCGTGCGCATGATGGCCGGTTCAGCCGCCGTTGATGTGTGGCCGTCCTCCTGGCTCCTGGCCCATTCCATGTTTCTGTTCATCAGCCTGGCACTGGTGAAGCGCTATGCCGAACTGGTGACCATGCGCATTGAGCACGGTCAGGCGGCCAAAGCACGAAGTTATGTCGCAAGTGATTCAGAGTTGCTGGCAGCCATGGGCGTCGCCAGCGCATTCAGCTCCGTCCTGGTATTGGTACTTTATATCAGCAGCGACTCGGCCCAATTTTTATATGGCCACCTTAATGTCATTTGGCTGGTCTGCCCCGCTCTGCTCTACTGGCTTTGTTACATCTGGCTGACTGCCCACCGTGGAGGCATGCATGACGATCCGATGATCTTTGCCCTGAAGGATCGCATTAGCCGTTTTATACTTCTTTCGACGTTGATTATCATGCTCCTGGCAATTTGACCTTTATGGACCGCCGCTATCACTCGTGGGGGCGCTACCCCCAGACCGCGCAATCAGCAGTGGTAGTCCATTGGCGAACACTGCCGCTGCCGATCCCAAGAGATTCTCAGAGGACGTTTCTGCCTTTTGGCAACGGCCGCTCATACGGGGATGTCTGTCTCAACAGCGGGGGGGTACTTCTGGATGCCAGGGGGCTCGACCGCTTCATATCGTTTGATTCTGCAGAAGGCGTCCTGCGCTGTGAAAGCGGCGTGCTGCTCAGTGAAATACTGGCTTTAACCGTACCCCGGGGGTGGTTTCCTCCAGTTGTGCCTGGAACCAGGTTTGTGACCATCGGAGGCGCTATTGCCAACGACATACACGGCAAGAATCACCACAGCGCCGGCACCTTCGGATGCCATGTCCGTTGCCTGGAACTGCTTCGCTCGGACGGCCAGCGCCTGCGTTGTTCACCTTCTGAAAATCCAGAATGGTTCAGGGCAACTGTTGGCGGATTGGGGTTGACCGGCCTGATACTCTGGGCTGAAATCGCCTTGAAACGGATCGACAATCCGATGATGGAAGTTGAGACCGTCCGCTATGGACAACTGGACGATTTCTTTGCTTTGTCGATGGAATCCGATGAAAAATACGAGTATACGGTTGCCTGGGTCGACAGCATGGCCAGAGGGAAGCACTTGGGAAGAGGTCATTTCATCCGTGCCAACCATGCCGCCCCCGGCAGCACGCAGCTTTCAGCCCCCCGATACCAGGCGAGCATGGCAGTGGACCTGCCCTTTTCCCTTGTTAACCGGACGAGCGCCCGGATCTTCAATACTGTATATTATAGAAAACAAGTCAGAAAGCAAAGCACAGGGCTGACACACTATGACCCGTTCTTTTTCCCCCTGGACCAACTTCAGCACTGG
>JARFQM010000355.1 GCA_029287755.1 Desulfofustis sp.
GAACAGGATCATCAGGTCGATATCAGAGAAGGGAAAGAGTTCCTGACGACCATAGCCGCCTAGGGCGACCAGTGCCACCTGGCTTTCTTTGTCGGCGTCGGCAATGGCCGCGAAACGGTCCCGGATAAACTCGTCGGTCAGGCCGCTCAGGGTTCGCAGCAGCGATTTCCCACTCAGGCCCTGGGACCAGAGGTCGTCCAGAGCCTGACGCTGGGTTTTCAGTTTGGTGGACATGCGGGTCAGACCGCGTCGCGGTTTTCTTCTCCAGTTCTTACCCGGACGATACGTTCGATCGGCAGCACGAAGATCTTGCCGTCGCCGATCTTACCGGTGTTGGCCGATTCCCTGATCTTGTCCACGACCTGATCGGCTATGTCGGCCGGGACCACTATCTCGATCTTGATCTTGGGCAGAAAATCCACCACGTACTCAGCCCCCCGATAGATCTCGGTGTGCCCCTTCTGCCTCCCGTACCCCTTTACCTCGGTAACGGTCATACCCTTGATGCCGATCTCGGTCAGCCCGTCTTTGACGTCGTCGAGTTTGTGCGGCTTGATGATCGCTTCGATTTTCTTCATATCTCACCTACTTGTTCTGGATCGTCATTAGCAGTGTTCAGTAATTTTCAATTTAATTGAGGTTCATGAAAAATAAGGATTTTCGTTCAATATCGAGGCGCGGGCGGAAATTTTACCGGAGGCATATAGGTAAATATGTTGTGGATAAAATTTCCGTGCGCAAAGATTGGACGAAAGGACAATTTTTCTGGTCAGCTAGTTGTATGCCGTCTCCGAATGCTCAGTCGAATCCATACCGGCAACCTCCGACTCCTCGCTGAGCCGCAGTCCAATGGTTGCATCTATGCCTTTGAATATAAGCCAGCTCGCTCCGAACGCATAAAAGCTGACGACGACGGCGCCGATGATCTGGGCAACCAGCTGCCCCGGATTGCCGTGCAAAAGGCCGTCTACCCCGCCTGGGTTTACCGCCGTGGAGGCGAACAGACCGAGGCAGATAGTACCCAGCAATCCGCCCACGCCATGGATGCCGACCACGTCGAGAGAATCGTCGAGATTGAATTTCATCTTCATGCTCACGAAGGTATAACAGAAAGTACCGCCAAGCAAGCCCACCAGTATGGCCGCGTTGGGGCCCACAAACCCGGCCGTCGGCGTAATGGTTGCCAGCCCGGCGATGGCTCCCGAGGCAGCACCCAGGGTCGTCGGGTTACCCCGCATTTTCCACTCGAGGACTACCCACATGACCATGCCGGCCATGCCGGCCAGATGAGTGGCGACAAAGGCCGTGGCTGCAACCTCGTCGGCAGCCAGGGCCGAACCGCCGTTAAAGCCAAACCAGCCGAACCAGAGGAGCGCGGTACCCAGTACCGTCATCGGCAGGTTGTGGGGCATGAAATTGGTTCTGCCAAACCCCTTCCGCGGGCCGATGACCAGTACGCCGGCCAGCGCTGCCATGCCGCAGGTTGCGTGGACCACCAGCCCGCCGGCAAAATCCATCACACCGAGGCTGCCGAGCCAGCCGCCGCTGCTCCAAATCCAGTGACAGACGGGGTTATAGACAAACACTGCCCAGAGCACCGAAAAAACCACGAAGGGTACGAACCTGACCCTCTCGGCAAAGGCTCCGGTGATCAGCGCCGGGGTGATGATGGCGAACATGCACTGGTAGATCATGAACACCGTCTGGGGAATGGTGGTGGCATAATCAGGACTCGGCGCCGAGGTCACGCCGCTGAGGCCGAACCAGGAGAGATCGCCAATGAAACCGCCAATTGAGGGGCCGAACGACATGGAATAGCCGAGGTAAACCCATTCGATGGAGATCAGCGAAATCATGAAGAGACTCTGCATGATCGTGCCAAGCACGTTCTTGCCCCTGACCATCCCTCCATAAAAGAGTGCCAGCCCGGGAGTCATCAACAGTACCAGTCCTGCCGAAATGATAATAAAAACCGTATCCGCTTTGTTCATGACAGTCCTCCGTCCCTGGTTGAATCGCCTTACGGCGCCCCAGCATATTACATATTTGTAATATATTTGTATTTATTGCAGCGGATAATAACATGGATGGAAGGATAATCAATATGTTTTTTAGGCTTTTCCTGGTGCCGCGATCCGACTATCTTAATTATCTAGCCGACTCCATGGCTTTTTTCGTGGGGTGAATTTTCTAGACAGCAACGGACAACCTGGGCAAGCAGCCCGTAAAACAGAAATTGTCAAAGAAGAGAGGTTGATGGTTGACGCTGTCCAGCGGCCATGTTTGGATACTGAGCTCACCCACTGCAGAGGAAACCGCTCATCATGAAGGTAGACGGAACCCATTACCGCACCATCTGGCTGTCGCCCGACGACCCGTCAAAGGTGGAGATCATCGATCAGCGGCAGCTGCCCCACCGCTTTGTCATCGTCTCACTGGACAAGGTCGAAGCGGCCTATTCGGCCATAAAGGATATGCTGGTCCGCGGTGCCGGACTGATCGGCGTGACCGCCGGTTACGGCATGTATCTGGCAGCCCTGCAGGCCGATGACAGCCGCCTCCTCGAACAACTGACCCAGGCCGGCAGCTATCTGAAGAGCGCCAGGCCCACGGCCCGCAATCTGGGCTGGGCCGTCGACCGGGTGCTGGCCGCCGTCGCTGCACTGGACACGCCGACGGCCATGCGCCGCACCGCCCTGGCAACCGCCGCAACAATTGCTGACGAGGATGCAGAGTTCTGCCGACTGATCGGCGAACATGGCAGATTGCTGATCGAAAAAATCGCGGCCGTCAAAGGCGGCGGACGGGTGAATATCCTGACCCACTGCAATGCCGGCTGGCTTGCCTTTGTCGATTACGGCAGCGCTACCGCACCGATATATGCGGCCAGGGATGCCGGTGTCGACCTGCACGTCTGGGTCGACGAGACCAGACCCTGGAACCAGGGTTCACGGCTTACCTGCTGGGAACTCGGGCAGGAAGGCATCAGCCATACCCTGATCACCGATAACGCCGGCGGCCACCTGATGCAGCATGACCTCGTGGACATGGTCATCGTCGGCACTGACAGAACCACCCGCGCCGGCGACGTGGCCAACAAGATCGGCACCTACCTGAAAGCCCTGGCGGCCAGGGACAACGATATACCTTTTTATGTGGCACTGCCCTCCTCCACCTTCGACTGGCAGCTCGTCCATGGTGCCGATATCGAAATAGAAATCCGCTCGGGCGATGAAATTACTACTATCGCAGGGCTGACCAAAAATGGTACTATTGAATCAGTCAGATTGGCGCCCGACGGCGTCGAGGCGGCAAATTACGGGTTCGACGTGACCCCGGCCCGGCTGGTGAGCGGCCTGATCACCGAGCGGGGTATTGTGGCGGCCGAGGAATCGGCTATCGGAAAGCTGTTCGCGGATAAGATCTGAGACGCAAGGAGTCTTCATGTCACACGGTGAAAAACGCAAATTCATAAGATGGGACGCCATCCATCTGCTCGATTATACCATCATCGAATCCGACGGCACGAAAGGCCGGTATTCCATGGGCAGGACGCTTGACGTCAGCCTCAACGGACTCAAACTTGAAACATCCTATGAGATTCCGCTGGAGGCCGAGCTCGAAATCACGGTCGGCATAGAAGAAGATCTGGTAGACCTGGTAGGTCGTGTCACCCACTCTTCCCGCAGAGGGGGGCGGTACATATCGGGCATTGAATTCGTCAAGATGTCGGCCGAGGGCCGCCGGGTCTTTCGGCTCTATACGGACGCCTTCAAAAAATACCAGGAAGAGACTGCAGCAGTCGAAGATTAAAAATCTTACTGCTCAATCCCCGCCTCTCTTCAGGAAAAGCCAAAGCAGTCCTGGTAAAAATATAGTTGGGTTCGAGATCAAGGCTCGGACGACGATTCCACCGGAGGCGTATAATCAATGCGTCGACAATAAAATTTCCGCCCGCAACGCAGAGATTGAGACAAAAGATACTATTTCACTCGTTTCTGCCGTAGATATCCTCAAAGCGCACGATATCGTCCTCGCCGAGATAACTGCCGATCTGCACTTCAATCAATTCCAGCGGGATAACGCCGGGATTTTCCAGCCGATGGACGTTGCCCGCCGGGATATAGGTGGACTGATCTTCGTGCAGCAGGATCTCTTTGTCCCCGTTGGTGACCAGCGCAGCCCCCTTGACCACCACCCAGTGCTCGTGACGATGGTGGTGCATCTGCAGTGACAGTTTCTCACGCGGGTTGACGACTATTTTTTTGATCTGGTAGCGCGGCTGCTCGGCCAATACGGAGTAGCTGCCCCAGGGGCGATAGACTGTCTGGTGAAACTTGAACTCATCTCGCTCCTCTCGCTTGAGCCGGGTCACCACCTTCTTCACATCCTGTGCTCTCGACAGCGGAGCGACCAGCACCGCATCGGCCGTTTCCACCACCAGGGTGTCCTCGAGTCCGACGGCGGCCACCATCAGGTCCTCTGCCCGGATCAGCGAATTCCTGGTGTCTTCGAGCACCACGTCACCCTGGCTGACATTGCCGTTTTCATCATGGTCCAGCACCTCGTAGAGCGCCTGCCAGGAGCCGATGTCACTCCACCCCAGGGCGGCGGCCACCACCACCGCCTTGTCGGTTTTCTCCATCAGGGCATAATCTATGGATTCGCTTGGGCAGCGCTGCATAGCCTCGGTGGAGAATCGATAGAAGCGTCCATCCCGGGTGCCGGCGCCCACCGCCTCGGTCATGGCGGAGAGTATCTCGGGGGCATGGGTCTCCATTTCTGATTGGAAGGTTGCGGCGGAAAAGGCAAACATGCCGCTGTTCCAGAAATAGTTCCCGGCGGCCAGATACTGCTCGGCCACACTGAGTTCTGGTTTTTCCTTGAAGGACAGGACCCTGCCGTTCGCACCGCCCTCGATGTAGCCGTAGCCGGTCTCCGCCTTCTGCGGCTCGATGCCGAAGGTGACGATAGCGCCAGCAGCGGCTTTTTGCGCCGCCGTGACCACCGCCTCGTTGAAGGCGGGAACATCGCTGATCAGATGATCGGCCGGTAGAATCAGCAGGGTCAGATCGGTATCACTGCGCACCCGGCTGACATACTCCACCGCCCCGGCGATGGCCGGTGCTGTATTGCGGCCAACCGGTTCAAGCAGAATGGTGTACTCCTGCCCGAGTTCCAGCTCGTCTATCTGGCTCTTGGTGATGAAGCGGTGATCCTCGCCGACCACGACAATAGGCGGCAGTCCTCCTTCTATGGTGCCAACTCTTCTGATGGTGTTCTGCAGCAGCGACGTCTGGTCGATGAGGCAGAGCAGCTGCTTGGGGTAGATTTCACGGGACAGCGGCCAGAGCCTGGTTCCCGTTCCTCCGGCCAGAACCACCGGCTGGATTGTTGCCATTGATATCTCCTGTTGATAGTGATATGGGCTTCTCAGTCACGAATGAGGGCGAGCAGCTCAGCAGTTTTCTGCTCCAGCAAAGCGGTGTCCCCCCTGGTCTCCACATTGAGGCGCAACAGCGGCTCGGTGTTTGATTTTCTGATATTAAACCGAAAATCATCAAAAGCAACACTCAAGCCGTCGACCGTCTCCCTGGCGCCGCCGGGGAAAGCCCTTTCCACGGCCGCTATCACCGCGTCAGGGTCCTCCACCTTCGAATTTATTTCCCCCGAGGTGGGGTAGGCCTGCATGCGTGACCCGATAAGCTCGGAGAGTGGTACCCCTGTTCTGCTCATCAGCGCATAGACCAGCAGCCAGGGGATCATACCCGAGTCGCAGCAGCCGAAGTCACGGAAATAGTGATGGGCCGACATCTCACCGCCATACACGGCCTGCTCCCGCCACATGCGCTCCTTGATCAGGGCATGCCCGGTTTTGGTCTGCACCGGAATGCCGCCGGCTGCTTCCACCAGGTCAACGGTATTCCAGACCAGTCGCGGGTCGTGCAGGATTTTACCACCCTTTTCACGGCCCAGCATTTCCTGGGCCAGCAGACCCACCATATAATACCCTTCGATGAAATTGCCGCGCTCGTCCCAGAAGAAGCAGCGATCGAAATCACCGTCCCAGGCGATGCCGAACTGCGCCTGGTGACGGGTCACCGCCGCGCCTGTCTCCTTTCTGTTTTCGGCCAGCAGCGGATTCGGCACCCCGTTCGGGAAGGTGCCGTCCGGCTGGTGGTGCAGCCTGACAAACTCGACCGGCAACCGTTCTTCAAGCAGATCGATTACCGCGCCAGCACAGCCGTTGCCGCTGTTGGCCACCACCTTCATCGGCACCAGCGAGTCGAGCGGGACGTGGCCGAGCAGGTGGTCGATGTACGCGGTCTTATCCTCGAGCTTCAGCTGAGTGCCGCGCTTGTCGCCCGGTTCGGGCACCTGGCCGGCACCAATCATACGGCCGATTTCATAGAGGCCGTTGTCCCCGGTTACCGGCCGGGCACCCCGCTGCACGAATTTCAGACCGTTGTAGTCGGCCGGATTGTGACTGGCGGTGATCATGATACCCCCGTCAACACCCCTATTGGCGAGACTGAAGGCACCGTGATAGACTTCCTCGGTACCGCACAGTCCCAGGTGCAGGACGTCAACCCCCATCCGGTTGAGCCCGGCCGCCAGCGCCTCGGTCAGCTCCGGGCTTGACAGCCTTATGTCGTGGCCGACCACCAGCTGTGTCGGTTTCAGGACGGCAGCGAAACAGCGGCCGATCTGCTCGACCATCTCCCCATTGAGTTCACCCGGCACCCTTCCTCTGATATCGTAGGCCTTGAAACAGGCCGGTCTTTCAGCAGCCATTTTTACCTACCTTTTTCTCTA
>JARFQM010000429.1 GCA_029287755.1 Desulfofustis sp.
CGCGTCAGAACATCCTCGACAAACTCCTCATAGGTAACAAATCCCTTGTTGGCCATGGCTTCAGTGACATCGGGCCAGAGGTAGAAAGTGGCGTTCGGCCTAAAGCAGAAAACTCCCTCGATCTCGTTGAGCAGATCGACACAGAGATCACGCCGCTGCTTCAGAGTGTCAAGTATGTCGAGTACCGGCTGCTGGTCGCCGCCGAGCGCCTCGAGCGCCGCCCACTGGACAAACTGATTGGTGCAGGATTCGTCGTTGACGTTGAGTTTTCCGATAATGGCAATGATCTCCTCGGGTCCGAGCGCCGCACCGAGCCGCCAGCCGGTCATGGCAAATCTCTTGGAGAAGGTGTAGAGCACGACGCTGCGCTCTACCATCCCCGGTTCGTTGATGATCGAGGTCGATTGGCCGTCGTAGTGGATATCGAAATAGGCCTCGTCCAGCAACACCATTAAATCGTGTTTCACCGCCAGCTCAGCTATCCGGCGCCGGTCCTCAGCGCTGCACTCGGCGCTGGTGGGATTGTGCAGGTCATTGACAATGAGAATTGTGGTTTTGTCTGTGATTGACCTTTCAAGCTGGTCGATGTCAAAAGTGAAGTTGGACTCGCCCGGGATGGTCCCGTAGGGAACCGCCACCCCGCCGTGAAATTGAATCTGCGATTCATATATGGGAAAGCCGGGATTGGGATAAAGCACTTCATCGCCGGGGTTCATGACGGTCAACAGAAATTTGGAGATAACCGGCTTGCCGCCCGGCTGCACTGCAACATTCGCTGCCGAAAAGGAGGTATTTCTGGTCCGGTTGAATTCGTCGGCCAGAGCCTCTCGAAGCTCGGCGATGCCGACATTGGCGGTGTACCCCGTCTTCCCCTCTTTTACGGCTCGGCAGACGGCCTCGGTGATATGAGGCGGGGTTGCCAGGTTCAGATCACCGAGGTGAAAAGGATATACGCGGTTGCCCGCGGCGGCGTGTGCAGCCGCCTGTCCAGCCACGACAAAGGCGGTTTCCACCCCAAGGTTGGCGACCCGGTCGGCAAGCGTGAATGCATGAGTCATATCAGAACTCTCCTCAGCTGTTATTGTTTTCTTAGATAGCCGGATAATCTGGCTTAGTACTTGACTTTGCCGCTAAACGCAACTCCCTCGAATTTTCTCAGCGTCAGGTAATCCGGATCCCTTCGATAAGCCTGGCTCGGCTGACCGCCGAGGTAGATGCTTTCAAGATAGGTCAGCTTTCTGGGCAGCTGGGCCGGGGTCCCCCTGGTAACCAGAAAATGAGCCGGCTTTCCGGCCTCTAGTGCACCAAGGTTCTCGAGGCCAAGCAGGCGGGCACCATGATGGGTTGCACAGCAAATTGTCTCGCTCATGGTAAAGCCTGCCTGCAGGAAAAGTTTCATCTCCTCAACCAGTGACTCCCCATGCAGAACGCCAATACTGCCGCTGTCACTGCCCAAGGCCACCTTGACCCCGAGTTCCCGGGCCAGGGCTAACTGCTCCAGCTGATGAGCCAGATTTTGTTCGACCACCCTCCTGTTGATCGGGGCTCGGTAAGAGTCGGCGTACTGGGCACAGGCCTTCATGGTATAGACCGTCGGCACCCAGAATACCCCTTTCTCTGCCATCAGCTCCAGATTTTCCCTGCCCATGAAAAAGCCGTGCTCGATGGAATCGCAACCCGCGTCGATAGCCCCCCTCACTGGAGCTTCACCGTTGGCATGGACCATCACGCGAGCACCGTCCCGCTGCGCCTCGGCCACCAGCGTGCCCAGTTGCTGCGCTGAAAATTGCGGTTCGGTCCGGAGGCCGAAAGTGGTCAAGCTGTTCAAGCCTGAATTTACGATCTTTACAAGCTTAGTCGGCTGGGTACGCCGCCGATAGGCTTCAAGCAGCGACTCGCCCTGTTCAGGGCACTCACCAATCAAGGAGCCGTAGCGGCCGCTTCGGTGATAGGCTCTACCCGGGGTGAGTACCTGCACCGGCGGTGAGGAACGATCGCGCAGTTCCCCGAGGTAGCGCAGGACATATGCCCCTCTGTCCCCGCCGTCGCGCAAGGCCAGTACACCGTGGGAGAAATGGTGCCGGAGGTGTTCGGCAATGACCGGAATCACTTCCTCGAAGGAGGCTTCCAGCTGTTTCTCCCGGAGCGTTTGGTCGATACTGCCGGACATGCACAGGTGCACATGGCTGTCAATCAAACCAGGCAGGACAACGCAGTGGCTGAGATCCGTCACCTGCTCCGCCGGCAGCGCAGCGGCAGCCGCATCATCCATGATGGCCGAAATACGTCCAGATTCGATCACGATCAGCTGATTTTTTCTGATCGGACCGCCACCTCCGTCGATCAGGAAACCGGCACGAACGTGGTGTATACTCTGTAGGGTCAAGGTAGACTCCCCGATGGATTTTGTCTTACTGAGCTCACTGAGCGATCGATTATACCCCGGTTTAGCCAATTTTGAATAATATAATTGACCGGCTCTCTTGTGAGCTTAGATGATTAATGGTTCCTGACTACTCCCACCAGAGCTATTTCATTGTCTCAAGGAGCTTTGCAGCACACATCAATATTTTTGAATCCGTGCATAAGATTAATTGCTTTATTTTTGGTTTTGTGTTAGGCATCAGATGGAGAGTATCTATTCCCAGGTGTCAGTTAGTTAAGTGCAGAAGTCGTGCCGGATAGGAGGCAGCTATCCGGTGGATTTTTTTGTTGTAGGCAAGGAGGTAACACTCAGGAATCGTTTTTCAGGCAAGAAGACTATTAAATCACCGAACAGGAGGCTGATCTATGAGTGACGACAAGAAGGTTATCGAAACTTCTGAAGCACAAATTGCTGTACACTGGCAGGAAGAAGAATATATTCATCCTCCGCCGGAATTCGTTGGCCAGGCAAATCTCACCGACCCTTCCATCTTCGAGCGTTTCAGCCTCGACAATTTCCCCGACTATTACACAGAATTCGCCGAACTTCTGACCTGGTACAAATATTGGGATGAAGTACTCGACACCAGCGATGCACCCTGCTGGAAATGGTTCAAAGGCGGTAAACTCAACGCCAGCTACAACTGCATCGATCGTCATCTCGATCAGTACAAGAACAAGACTGCCATCCATTTTGTCCCCGAGCTCGAAGAAGAGGCGGTCCACCATGTGACCTATCAGGAACTCTATGTCCGGGTCAACGAGATGGCGGCGCTGTTGAGAGACACCGCCGGCCTGAAGCGGGGCGACCGGGTCACCATCCATATGCCCATGTCGGCAGAACTGCCGATCACCATGCTGGCCTGCGCGCGTATCGGTGTTATCCATTCAGTCGTCTTCGGCGGGTTCTCGTCAAGCGCCTGTGCCGACCGGGTCATCGATTCCAACAGCAGGGTCCTGATCACCATGGACGCTTACTACCGGGCCGGCAAGCTGCTGAACCACAAAGCAGTCGACGACGAAGCCTGCAAGCTTGCCGAAGAAGGCGGCCAGAAGGTCGACATGCTGTTTGTCTGGCAGCGTTATCCAGGAAAATATTCCTCTGATGCACCAATCGTTGAAGGCCGTGATGTTATCGTCAACGATGAATTGAAAAAATACTACGGCGCCCGCGTGGAACCCGAGCAGATGCTCTCCGAAGATCCGCTGTTCCTGATGTAT